>CAIJOU010000046.1 GCA_903822375.1 Candidatus Hydrogenedentota bacterium | reverse complement strand
CACATTGCTGCGTCACCGTGCCGGTGATCAGTTGTGCGATAGCGAGCATGGAACCGGCCATCGCCTGCGTCTGGCCCACCAGGTTTGGAACGGAAACCAGTTGGGGGGGCGGATTGCAGCCGCTCCCCAGACCAAGGCACATCGCCAGTATTGCAAGACCTAGTAACCATGGAATTGTCTTCATCGTGGGAACTCCTTAAGTTGGAGACTTAACATCCCGTACCGGCATTGAATTCCCTATTATTCTCCATTCACTATTCTTAAGTTCTGCCTATCTTACTATCTTATAAGTACTTTATACGGTAGTCTCCACGCGCTTTTGCGCAAACATACGGATGCCTGGGAGTGCGTGCTTTCTGATCGGGTGAGATTCTGAAGAAATCCGGACCCCATGCGGCGGCAAATCACCTGGGAAACCGGTTGTCCGGGGGGATGACGTTCATGGCCCCGTGCGGCGCGGGGACTTCGTCCGCCGCCGTTCCCTGTGGGAACTACGCGCGCTTCCGACCGGCGGCGGTCTTGCCTCGCCTTGTCCGAGTTCGGCGGCTCATGGCCAGATACAGGACCACAGAACCCAGGACCATCCCAAGGCTGATTGCCTGGGACACTGTCATGCCGAACACGGACCCTGTGCTGTCCCCCCCGTCACCCGTATGGCGAAAGATCTCGACCACAAAACGGACTATGCCGTAGAGGAAGAAGTATGCGAGCACAACCGCGCCGTCAAACGCCTTGCGACGTGAATAGACCGTAAGAAGCAGGAACACGACAACCAGGCTTCCGGTCATATAGAGCTGCGTGGGATGGACCGGCAGGGAATGCGCGGCGGAAGGCGCAATGAGCCCCAGTTTCAATTGCTGCCGCCAGGCAAAACTGTGCTGGGGAAACTGCACTGCCCACGGCACGCCGGCCACACTGCCCCAGCAACAGCCGTTCAGGAAACACCCCACGCGCACGATGGCCTCACCCAGCGCGACCTGGGGCGCCACGATATCACTGCATTTGTACAGGGGGATTTTATGCGCATAAGAGTAGGCCAGCACGCCCGCAAGCCCGCCAATGAGCCCGCCATAAAACACCAACCCTTCTTCCCACAGGAAAAATGCGTGCCAAAGTTGGCCCGGCCCTGCATATTGCAGGATCCAAAACACCTTCGCTCCAATGAGGGCTCCGAAGAACACAAACAATCCAATGTCTGCCGTCAGGGGAATGTGAATTCGGTTGGCGCCGCGCACGGCGAGGAGCGTGCAGACCACAAACGCCACCTGCAGCATGACCGTGTAAGAATGAATCCTCAGTCCGAACAGCTCAATGATTGTGGGGCACATAAACTCCTCTGTAACGCGTTCTTCTTGCAGCCAAGGTGCTTCGCCTTTTCACATTTCGCCATCCTGGCATCGTCGTGCGCGGGAAATGCCGCAGGAGAACCGGCACAACACCCGTACACTTCATCTCAGTTCGTCCGCCCGTGGCCGGTGAATCGAGCGTGAACCCCGCGACAGGCTTGGGCACGCGGCAGCAAATCCCTGCGAGAACATGCTACAGGATAGTTTGTGTTGGTACAACCCGCCGAGTATCGTATTGTGAGCATGCTGGCGGCCCACGTTTCTTCCGCGCCCCTGTTTCGTAGCGTGTAAAATGACTGCGGTACTGTCGCGAAACGGGCGCGGGGTTTCGGCATTTTGGAGAATCGCAATGGAACATCTGGATACAGATTATGTGGAACGGCTCATCGCGCGGCTCGGTCGCATCGCGCCCGATGCGGTGCCGCGCTGGGGGCTGCTCCGGCGGGATACGCTGATCGAGCACTTCATCTGGATTGCACAGCATTCGATGGGCCGCTCCAGGCAAATGGAATTCGGCGGAAACTGGTTCACGGTGCACGTTATGGGGCCGCTTTTTCTGCACGGTCTCATCCCCATCCCCAAGAATCTCCAGATTCCCAAAGCGCAGCAAAAGCGGGGCGTCACCATGCGCGAACCGGGCGACCTGGACACGTTGTGGCACCTGCTGGAGGAGTATCTGAATCTGGTGCAGGCGGATGAGTTGCACCCCGCGCCGCATCCGGTGTTTGGCGACATCGGCATCGACGGCTGGGACCGGGCGCATGTGCGGCATTTCGAGCATCACCTGCGGCAGTTCGGGGTGTAGCCGGAGAATCCAAGAGAGCAGAAGGGCGGAGGTCGAATAATAAGATCCGCGGGTTTGCACCTCGCCTGTGTTGACTCGCGGTCAGGTTGCCGCGGCTAGTCCCGCTTGGGCCTGGTCCGGAGATACAGCCACTCGCAGCCGCGCTTCACCGTCTGCCGCATGCCCCGTTCCCGCACGTTTTCTACCAGCTTCCCAGCCATCTCAAGGGGGGTGGGGCGGCGCAGCCGAAGCGCCAGCCGCATCCGGTCCGCAATGGCCCTGATCTTGGCCCCCTCCTCCGGAGTCGAGGTTGCGGCCGTCTTTTCCAGCGCGTCCAGAAATCCGGACAGCACGGAGGCGGAACCGTTGCTGAAGGCATAGTTGTCCGACAAAAGCACATCGCCCCGAAGCCCCAACTCGTCCTCAAGCGCAAGAAACCTTCGCAGTCTGTCCTGGCGAAGCTCGAGAGTATTCTTGATGCCCTTCGTGTGCCAGTTCTGCATTTCGCAGCCTTCAATGCCATAGGCATCCCGAAGGTCCCACAGGTCGGAAGGGCCCAGGCCAAAGGTGTTGATGCTGATTACCGCGTCAATGTACGGCCTGTTCCTTCTCACAAACTCCAGCGTCTCATTGAAATGCGTTTCCGTTTCTGTTGGGAAGCCCACGATGAAATTGACTTCCGTCCGAATTCCCGCCCTGTGGCATTTCTGGAGGAACTCCGACGCCATTTCGGGGTTGTGCCGTTTTCTCATGCCGGCCAGGGTGGCGGCGGAACCGCTTTCAAGGCCTATGAAAGCCACGCTGAACCCTGACTTCCGCATAAGCGGAAACAGGTCATCGGGCATGGACGGACGCACCATCATGTTTCCGCTGTAGTCCACCTTCAGGCCCCTGCGGATGATTTCCTCCGACTTCTGGCGCACCAGGTCGTAATTGCCGTTGACCAGCGCATCGTAGTAGGGGAAATGTTCAACACGGAAGTTGGAGGAGAGATACTCCAACTCGTCCACCTGGTTAACCGCAGAACGGGAACGGTGTCCCGGAAACACACGGCGTTCAGCACAGAAGACGCACTTCCCCAGACAACCGCGGGAACCGACAAGGCCCAGGTAGGGCTTGGTGTAAAGACTGTGGTCCACCTCGCTGTAGCGGGGCCATGGCACGCTGTCCAGGTCGGCAACAAGCGGACGCTCGCGGTTAAGCTTCCAGCCCTTGTCCGTGGGAAGATAGAGCCCGGGAATTTCGTGCAACCGGTTAAACCCCTTCTCCATCACCTCGCAAATCAGCTCCTCCCCCTCTCCCTTGCAGATGGCATCCACGGCGCCGGTCGGCACGCCGGTCGTCTGCTCGGGCAAATGGACGCTGTGGCCGCCGAAAATAATCTTGCGCCGGGGAAAACGGTGCCGAATCCTCTCCGCCAGCACCACCGCGCTTCTCAGACTTGTCAACGTGGTGCTGAATGCAACGACCGCCCCCTGAATCTCCTCCAGGTCAAAGAGGTGCGAAAGGTAGTCGAATTCACCATGCACCCAGGCGTTGAAAAGGGACGGATCATCCCACAGACAGGCATATCCCAAACGTTTGCACAGATGAAACAGCTGGATATTGTAATCCAGGAACTGCACTTTAAAGCCCCGTTTCCGCAACGACTCACAAAGGAAAGCCGGGGCCGTCCAAGGAACGGTGGTACTCCACATCGGAGGCATGATTAACGTAATGTCACAGGCTTTGTCGCGCATCGCTTGGTGTGTCCCGGCATTTGAATTAGGACTACTGTAGCATATATGGCATCGGTGAGAGCTTTCCCGTGCCCTGCGGCCCCCTAACAGGCGCAAATCAGAAAACAACTCGTCGCGAAAACGCCGGACGCCCCGCGAATTGACTCAACTCGTCCGAACAACTCCGTCGGACACACCGCCCGCAACCGTGCAGGCATGTGATGCACCGAGAAGTTCCGCTACCCGCAGCGCCTCGTCATGACTGCCGCACACGCCGAACATGGTCGGCCCGCTGCCGCTCATGGCGGCCGCGAGACAGCCGGCCTCAAGAAGTGTAGCCTTGATCTCCGCCAGTACGGGATGCATGGCGAAAACGGGGCGCTCCATGCGGTTGAACACAGCCCCCGCGATATTGCCCGCGCCGAGCGCGTCGATGGCGCACTGGAAAGACTTTGTCCGACCGTCACCGACGGGTTCGGTGTTCTTTTCAAGCAACGGATGGTTGTAGGCCTGGGCGGTGCTGACCGCCAGGGGCGGATGGACGAGCACATACCACCACGCATGCGACGCGTGAAGCGGAGCCAGCCGCTCGCCCCGAAGGGTGCCCGCCATAAGCCCGCCGGTGAGACAGTAGGGAACGTCGGAGCCGAGTTCGAGGGCAAGTTCCTGCAAACGGGCGTCACTCAGCCCAAGCTCCCAGAGGGCATTGAGCCCGACAAGCGCCGCGGCCGCGTTGCCCGACCCGCCGGCAAGACCGGCGGCTACGGGAATGTTCTTTTCCAGGTGGATGGCCGCGCCCCGCGCGCAGCCCGTGTGCCTGCGCAGCAACGCCGCGGCACGGCACACAAGATTGGTCTCCCCGGTCTCCAGATCGGGCCGGGAACAGGTGAGCGTGACACGACCGGAGGACTCGCATCGAAACGAGAGTTCATCGCACAGACTGACGGTCTGAAAGATGGTCTCAATGTTGTGGTAACCGTCGTCGCGGCGCCGCAACACGTCAAGATAGAGGTTTATCTTGGCATGGGAACGCAGCACGAAGGGAACCCGGGGACCTGGCTCTGTGTCCGGTGCCATTTCCTGAAGCGCCACGAGGGGTCTGCGGTTACTCAGTCTCGTCCGCGTCCGATTCCTTGTTGAACGCCTCAAAGGTGCTCAGGAAGGAATCGGCGCCGGAATCGAGCGCGTCCATCATGGCGTCGAAGATGTTCGGGAGGCTGCCGGGCGTCTCGAGCATAATCTCGACGGACACGGTGACGATGTTTTCCTCGGTCATGAACACCTTGGCGCAGGCGATTTCGGCGTTGACCACGTTTGCGGCGCACAGGGCCAGGGCGACGCCCTCCTCGACGACTTCCATGATTTCGCAGCTGAGCGCCACGAATTCGGGACCTTCACCGTCGCTCTCGGCGCTCAGGGTGTAGGTGTTGTTGTTGAGGTCGAAATCGATAAAGCCCTCTTCGTCGAGCTGGACTTCGGTCGCACGCGTTTCGAGAAAGGCCTGGTAGGTTTTGGCCGTCATATTGTCCGCCATGTCATATTCTCCTTTTGTGGCCCGGGTTTGGCACCCGCGCCGTAACGGTCACTTCTATAATCATACAGCATAACAAGAGCGCCGGGACACGATCCTGCGGATCCCGGCGCCCAATTCTTCCAACACGGGGCGTTTGAGCGGGACACCCCGGCATGATTGTCCGGTCTGACTAGGCCTTGCGCTGCTTGGCCTTGACGCGCGCGGACTTTCCGACACGGTCGCGCAGGTAGTACAGCTTGGCGCGGCGGACCTGGCCCTCACGGGTGACCTCGACCTTTTCAACGCGCGGCGAGTGCAGCGGGAACACGCGCTCGACGCCCTCGCCGAAGGCGACGCGCCGGACGGTGAAGGTGGCGCTGGGGGCCTCGGCGTTCTTGCGCGCGATGACCACGCCCTCGAACACCTGGATGCGCTCCTTTTCGCCCTCAACAATGCGGAAATGCACGCGCACAGTGTCGCCCACATTGAACTTGGGCAGCTTTTCCGCCGCCTTAGCGGTCTTCAGCGTGTATTCTTCAACGACGTTCACGGTTCATTCTCCCTCTCCGGCGCCGGGCTTTCGTTCCCGGTTTCGGCGAGCAGTTCCAGGTCTTCTTCCGTCAGGTTCCTCAACAAATCAGGCCGCCGCGCGCGCGTCGCGCGCAGGGCTTCTTTTCTACGCCAGCGGCCAATGGCCGCGTGATCACCGCTCATCAGCGGTGCGGGCACCTTCATTCCGCGGAACTCGGTCGGCCGCGTGTACTGCGGCGGGCCGAGCAGCCCATGGAAGAACGAGTCGGTGTCCACCGACTCCCACTTGCCCACAACGCCGGGTATCATCCGGCCAATGGCCTCAATCATCACCAGGGCGGGCAGTTCGCCGCCGTTGAGCACATAGTCACCGATGGATATCTCCTCGGTCACCAGCGCCTCGGACACGCGCTCGTCCACGCCTTCGTACCGCGCGCAAATAATCACCAGGTCCGGCGCGGCAGCCAGCTCCTTGACCAGTTCCTGGTCGAGCCGGCGTCCGCGCGGCGACATGAGCACCACCCGTCCGCACGAGTTTCGCCCGCGCAAACTCTCCACCGCGTCAAAAATCGGTCCGCACTGCATCACCATGCCCGCACCGCCGCCATAGGGGGCGTCGTCCACGGTGCGGTGCCGGTCCGCCGCGAAATCGCGCGGATTGACCACCGCCACCTCAATCAGGCCCTCGTCCACGGCGCGTCCGAGCAGGCTTGCCTTCAGCACGCCCTCGACGATTTCCGGAAACAGGCTGACGATGTCAATGCGCATCCGCTTCGTTTCCCTGCGGCCGCCGCGGCCGGCGTCACTCCGCGATGTCGAGCAGCACGGACGCCCCGGCCTTGCCGGCCGCCGTGCTCACGAGCGTTCGCAGGGCCTTGGCCGTGCGTCCGCTGCGCCCGATGACGCGGCCCATGTCTTCGGCGTTCACCTTCAACTGAATACGTGAGCCCTCGCCGTCGTCCGTGGTCTCAATGACCACGTCGTCGGGATGCTGCACCAGCCGGCGGACAATGAAGTCCACCAGATCAGCAACCGGATTCATTCGGACTTCTCTTCAACCGCCTCGGACGCCTCGGCGGCAGGCGCTTCCTCGGCTTCGGCAACGGGCGCTTCCACGGCGTCGGCCTCGGGGGCCGCTTCGGCAACGGCCGGGGCCTCCACCACGGGCGGCGGCGCGTTGTAGCCCGCATCCACGACCGCCTCGTCCTTCACGAGGGCGACGGCCTCTTCGGGCGTGGTGCCTGCGTGGAAGTGCTTCATGATGCCCAGCTTGCTGAACACGGCGCGGACCGTGTCGGACGGTGTTGCGCCCTGGCGCAGCCACTCGAGGGCCTTGACGGCATTGACCTCACTGACCGGCTCAGGCCGGGCAGTGGGATGATACACGCCCAGGGTGTCAATTTCGCGCCCGCGCGTGCGGGACCGGCCGTCCTGCACGACGATCCGGTAGTAGGGCTTTTTCTTGCGTCCGCCGCGCATCAACCGAATTACTGTTGCCATGTTCGTCCTCTCGGCCGGTTACATTCCCGGCATGGGTGGGAAGGGCGTGCGCGGCATCCCTTTGCCGCCTTTCATACCCCTCATCATTTGCTTCATCATTTTCTTCATCTTCTCGAATTCCTTCAGCAGGGCGTTCACCTCCTGGACGGAGGTGCCGCTGCCGTCGGCAATTCGCCGGCGCCGGCTCCCGTTGATAATGACCGGGCTGCGCCGTTCCTTGGGCGTCATCGAAAGAATGATCGCCTCGGTGTACTTCAACTCTTCTTCAGCCCCGTCCATGCCCTGCGGCATCATCTTGTTGAGGCCCGGAATCTTCGCAATCAGGTCGCCGAACGACCCGAGTTTCTTCACCTGCTGCATCTGGGCGAGAAAGTCCTCAAGGTCCCAGTCGCCCTTGCGCGCCTTCTTCTGGAAATCCATCGCCTGGTCGCGGTCGACCACCTGCTGGGCCTTCTCCACCAGCGAAACGATGTCGCCCATGCCCAGAATCTGGTCGGCCATGCGTCCGGGATGGAACGCCTCGAGCGCGTCGAGCTTCTCACCGGTGCCGATGAACTTGATGGGACAGCCCGTGACGTCAATGAGGCTGATCGCCGCACCGCCGCGCGCGTCGCCGTCCATCTGCGTGAGCACCACGCCGGTGAGCGGCACCGTGTCGTGGAACTGCTTCGCCGAACGCACCGCGTCCTGGCCGGTCATCGCGCTGGCGACAAACAGAATCTCGTGCGGCTTCACCTGCATCGAAATCTGGCGCACCTCCGCCATCATCTCCGCGTCCACGTGCAACCGGCCGGCCGTGTCCAAGATAAGCGTGTCGCAGCCGCGCATGGCGGCCTCGCCGCGCGCCATCAGGCAGATGTCCACCGGGTTGGCGTTCACGCCGAGACTGAACGATTCGACGCCCGCCTGGCCCGCCACAATCTCCAACTGTTGGATGGCGGCGGGACGGTACACGTCCGCGCCGACCAGCATCGGCTTCTTGCCGTGCCTTTTCAGCATCAACGCCAGTTTCCCGGCGGTGGTCGTCTTGCCCTGGCCTTGCAGGCCCACCATCATGATGATCGTCGGCGGCGCCGACGCCTCTGCCAGAGGCGCGTTGCGCTCGCCCATCACCTTAATCAGCTCGTCATGGACGATCTTGACGATCATCTGGCCGGGGTGAATGCTTTCAATCACCTTCTGGCCGACCGCCGCATCCTGCACGTCCTGGATGAACTTCTTGACTACTTTATAATGGACGTCCGCTTCCAGCAGGGCCTGGCGAATCTGCTGCATGGCGTCCTTCATATTCGCTTCGGTCAGGCGACCCTGTCCGCGAATATTCTTGAACGCCGCTTCCAGTTTTTTCGTCAGGTTCTCAAACATAACCTGCTGTACAGCCTTGTCTTACAGTCACCCGTTGCGTGCCCAGGCACCAACGTCCCGGAAACGGCTTTCCCGCACGGTGAAGACTGCCCGGAAAGACAGATCACCCCCGCACAGGGACCGTAAGCATACCAAACGCCCCCTCCCCGATGCAACCTCAAGCCGGTGCGGAGTTTAGGGTGGGGGGAATGACAATGATGGGGAGAATGGGTGAACAGGAACGACCAGAAGGGACCGCCATGCAGACCGGAATCAGTCTTCTTCCTTTTCAAGGATGATCAAGAAGTCGTTATAGCTCTTGCCGTGGTTGGCCGTCACCGAAACGACTTTGTAGCCCTCTTTAAGCAGGGCGTCCAGCTTGTCCTTGCCGGAACCGTTGGATTCGACAATCAATGATGTCTGCTTCATGCTCCGCCTCCTATACTGGGAGCGCCGGCGTCTCGCCGGCATCTTCCGCGAAAGTGCCATCACTCTATCACGCCACCCGCACAAATAAAAACTCACTTGACACCGAACCCGGCATGTGGTCTAATATAGCTGAAAAGAGATTCAGCTTTATTGTTTCAGTGGATCGGAGACCAAGAACATGACTCGCGGATTGACCCCAAGACAACGCGACATTCTGGAATTCATCGTGCGGTGCGTGCGCGACAACGGCTTTCCGCCGACCATCGCGGAGATTGGCGACCGTTTTGGCATCTCCTCCACCAACGGCGTCAACGACCATCTTGTGGCGCTTGAGCGCAAGGGCTTCATCGAGCGCTCCTCCAAGGCCCGCTCGATTCGCGTGACCGACCTGGCGGCCATTGACCTTTTCGAAGACGAGGCGGGCATGCTCCCACTGCTGGGGCGCGTGGCGGCCGGGCAGCCGTTGATGGCGATGGAGAATGTGGAAGGGCGCATCGCTGTGGATGCGCAGTTGGCGCGGCGCAACGCCTTCTGCCTGCGTGTCGCGGGCGACAGCATGATTGAGGACGGCATCCTGGACGGCGACATCGTCATCGTGGACCAGGAGAAGACACCGCGCCGCAATGACATCGTCGTGGCGCTGGTGGACGGCGAGGCCACCGTCAAGCACTACCATCCCGACGGCAATATCGTCGAACTGCGCCCGGCCAACGCCGCCATGCGTCCCATGCGCTTCCCCGCCCGCGACGTCGCCGTTCAGGGCGTGGTCGTTGCGCTACAACGGAAAATGTAGGGTCGGTGGAGTGAAGCGAAGCGAAACGCAACCCACCATCTCTACGCACAATATTGCGCCTGGCATTTGTTGTCTGGAGGGGTGGACTTATCCCCGAATACATACGACTTCGCAGGGACGGTGGAACGTTCTTCTTCACTGTGGTAACGCGTGAACGCCGCTCCTCTCTGACGGACCCATTGGCGCGGAAATGCCTGAGGCACGCATGGAAGGAGAGGCGGACACGGCATCCGTTCGAACTCGTAACCTGCGCCTGCTGCCGAATCACCTTCACACCATATGGTCCCTGCCCGAAGGAGACACGGACTATTCCGAACGATGGCGTCTCTTGAAGGCGCATTTCTCATCGCGATAGCTTGATGTGAGCGGGGCTGAAGGGGGCCGCACTGCTTCACGGTGCAGGAAAAGAGAACGCGGGATCTGGCAGCGCCGTTATTGGGAACACATGACCGCGACGATGAAGACCTGCGCCGACACTTTGACTACTTCCATTACAACCCTGTGAAGCACGAACTTGTCGAATGGCCGGAGCAGTGGCCATGGTCAACATTTCACCGGTACGCGCGAATGGGTTGGTACGGTGGCGACTGGGGTACCGGACCCCATTTGGATATCAACGGAATGGATGGGGAGTAACGCGCCGGATAGCACGGTGGGTTGCGTTTCGCTTCACTGCATTTCACCCACCCTACCATTATTGCAATTACAGGGCTTCGAGCAGGGGCATTTCCGCTTCGGAATCGGGCACGTCGGGATTTTTTTCCGGCGCGGGCGAGACAAAGCTGAGGGGCGGGCGGGTACCGGCGATGTAGGCTTCCTTGTAGGAGCCGCCTTCGACGCCGGTAAAGCGGTCGATGTTGAAGAACTCGACGCCGTAGGGCACATCGAAATCGCGGACGGGCAAGCCGTCTTCCGCCTCGGTCATGAACTCGGTCCAGACGGGGCAGGACAGGCGGCCGCCGGTGTAGTTGGCGCCTTTGCCGAGGGAGCGATTGTCGCGGTAGCCAATCCACACCACTGTCGTGTAGTCGGCGGTGTAGCCGCAAAACCATGCGTCGCGGCTGTTGTTGGTGGTGCCGGTCTTCCCTCCCACGGGCCGCTTGAGCGACGAGGCGCGCCAGCCGGTGGGATAGAACCCGTTGCCGGGCGTGCAGACGCCCTCCATCATGTGCAGCGTCACATAGGCAACGCGCGGGTCCATGGCCTGCTCGACCCGGGTGTCGTCATGGTAGTTAAAGCGCTGGACGCCGTCGCGATCGCGGATGTCGGTGACCGACACCGCCTCGTAGCGCATGCCGCCGTTGGGGAAGCAGGAGTAGGCCACGCAATGGTCGATGGGCCTGACCTCGGGCGAGCCCAGCGCGATGGTCAGCCCCTCCACCTCGGTGGGTATGCCGCAGCGCTGCAAATAGGAACGCACCACCGGCGCGCCCACCTTCTCGGTGAGCTTGACGGACACCACATTGAGCGACTTTTCCAGCGCGTGGCGGATGGGGATGGGCCCGTTGTAGCTGTTGTCGAAATTCTTGGGCGACCACACCTTGCCGTTGGGCATGACGCGGACGAAAGGCTCGTCCACGATGACGGTCGACGGCGTGATCCCGCTGGCCACGGCGGCGGCCCACACAAAGGGCTTGATGCTTGATCCCGGCTGACGTTTGGCCTGGGTGACGGTGTTGTACTTCTCGCGCTCATAGTCGCGCCCGCCCACCATGGCGCGCACAAATCCGCGGTATTGGGGCCGGTTGTCAATACAAACCAGCGCGCCGGCGGCGGGCGTGAATTCGTCGGGCTTGCCCTGCCTTTCAAACATCTTGCGCTGCTTGTCGTCGAACTCGTCGAGCGCCTTGAGCAGGGCGTGCTCGGCGGCGTCCTGCAACCGCATGTCCACCGTGGTGTAGATCTCCAGACCGTCCTGGAAGATCTTCTCATTCTCAAACTTGTCCTGGACGAACTTGCGCACCTCTTCAACGAAGTACGGCGCCTTGAACCTCTTGGAGGGGCTCATGGTAACCGCCCGGTTCTCGGCAACCTGCTCGGGCTTGACCACCTGGGCGGCCAAGTCCTCGGACATGGCGGCGTCATGCTCCGCCTGGGTGATGAATTTCTCCTCAAGCATCTGCTTCAGAACGACACCGCGACGGATGCGCGCGTTTTCAAAATTGCGTATCGGGTTATTCGTATTGGGCCCGCGTGTCAGCCCGGCAAGCGTGGCGGCTTCGCCCAGCGTGAGGTCCTGACAGCTTATGTCGAAATACTGGCGAGAGGCGGCCTCAACGCCGTAAGCGCTGATGCCCAGGAAGATCTGGTTGAGGTAGAGTTCGAGAATTTCATCCTTGGTGAACTTGCGCTCAATTTGAAGGGCGACGATTATCTCGCGAAATTTGCGCCAGATGGAACGCTCCGTACCCACATTGAGATCGCGGACATTGCGCACGACCTGCATGGTAATGGTGCTGGCGCCGCGGACGCGGCCCGTCTGAAGGGCATCGAGTGCCACGCTCAGATACGCTTCGGGGCGCACCCCCTTGTGCTGGTAGAAGGTGGCGTCCTCGGTGGCGATAAAGGCTTTCTGCAGGCGCAGCGGAATGTCGCACAGGCGCAAGAGCTGCCGTTCCTCGACGGTAAACTCGCCCAGCAACTGCCCGTCGCTGCTGAACACCTTGCTGCCGATCTTGGGCCGGAAATTGGCAAAAACCTGGGACACATCTGTGGTTTCGTCGTAGACCATCCAGAGGAACGTGCCCAAACACGCCCCCCAGCAGGTGCCAAGGATGAGCATGAACAATATGAACAACCCGGCGCAGCCGCGGCGGCGCACAGGTTCGTTTTCGAGGTTTTCCGGTTCTTGCATGGTGGTCATGAGGGTACCATGCCCCCCTTCGGGGGCGCAATCGGTTCGAATCCCGGAAGTATTATTCCCCGGAGACGGGTAAGGTTTCCGGAACCAGTTTGCGCAGGAGGCGCAAGCAAAGGGGAAGCAGCGATGCGGCCGCCAGCGCGCCGGTCACGTCGGCCAGCCAGTCAAAGAAGTCGCAGTTACGGGAAGGGATAAAATACTGGTGGAACTCGTCGCTGGCACCGTAGAAGGCCACGAACAGGACCGGTATGCAGAACAGGGCACGGGGCGTCCATGGGCGGCCGGACTGCCGCATGCCGAAGAAAACCAGTCCGGCGAGCACGGAGTACACGCACGCATGCGCAACTTTGTCCACCCCGTCAAACTGAATGGTTGAGGGTGTGGAAACGGGTCCGGAGGACATCCAGAACAGAAATGCGCAATAGGCGGCGACAATCAGCATATGCGGAAGCTTCACTGCGGGACTCCAACATTCAAGACTTAGATTTGGGTCAGGGTTTCGTAGTCAATACCGTCGAAGAAGAACATGCGCCCCCCCGCGGCCACGCCGGTGACATAGCCCTGTCCCGGGGCGACAAAGTTGCGGCGCAACGCCGTCTCGCTTCCCATGACCTGGCCGGCGGAATTGGTGGCGAAGACCAGCGTCGCGTCGCCGCCGCCTGACAGAAGGTCGGCCAGCAGCAGCAGCGCGTAGATGCCCTCATATTCCCCCTGGTCAATGGTTGCGGAAGCCGCCTGCAAGGCCGTTTCAGAGTCGGTGAGCCAGAGCACCGTGAGTGCCGGGAAGAAGTCGTTCGCCCCGGCATAGCCACCCGGCGCCAGAAAAGCCGCCAGCAGGGAGTTGGCACGGCCTTCGGCCGTCAGGAGCAGGATGTCGCGCCGTTTGGCCAGTTCGGGCCGCCGCGCCAGTTCACGCTGCTGGATGATTTCGCCCAGGGTGCGGGCAACGGTGGCGGTAAACTCCGGGATGGACGGCAGCATTGCGCCGGGCGGCAATTCCACCGGCGGACGCTGCAGTTCGGGCGACACCGGCGCAACGGACAGCACCATGCCGGCCGCGCGCAGGGTGAAGGGCAACGGCATCATGGTAATCACGGACACGCCGGTAACCGCGGTGGGCATGGCGGAAAGCAGGCTGCCCAAACTCAGCGCCTGGGGCGGTGTGAGCGCGCCGCCGTCGAACACCCAAACCCCGCTGGCCTGGTAAATGCGCAGGGAAAGCTCGGGCAGACGCATCCAGCGGCCGATGTTTTCGGGGCCGGCGTAATAGCCCAGTGTGATGGCCACCTGCATGGCCGGTGCGGGAAATGCCGCACCCGGAACGGCTCTTGTGTCCGCCTTCTTGAACTTGTCTGCATCTGCCTGTTTGTCCGTCATCGGCGGGGAAGCAGGAACCGGCGCGACCACCGGTGGAATGGCGGCCGTTTTGGATGCCGATTCGGCGGGTTTGACGGGGACGGGCGCCGCAGCACCGGTCGGCGGCGTTGCGACGGCTGCGGGGGGCGAAGGCGGCGTTGCGTCAACAGGGGCCGAAGGGAGCGCGGCGGATTCCGACGGCGCGGGAGTCGCGCCGGGCACGCCCGCACCCGGGATGGAAATCACGGCATCGGGGGACGGCAACTCCCGTTCGCCGAGAAGCGCCGAATCGAGCATGCTGTTGCGCAGCACGGCATCTATTCCCATGCCGATGGTGGCGACCAGCGGCGGGGCGAAGGCAGTGCACTGCTCCAGCCATTGCAGCACCACATCGAGTTCCTGCAGGTTGGGCGGGGTGGCGTGCAGCACCGATTGGAGCGCGGCGGCGGAGAAGGCCCCCGCGGCGCGTGTCGTGGCTTCCTGGCCGGGACCCTCATTGCCAATCATGTCGCGCCAAGTCGCGCCGAGCCCAAAAGAAAAATGAGACTTGTCCAGATACTCGCGAAACACGGGGGCCCATTCCTCGGCGGAAACATCGGGGCGGGAGACCTTTTCATAGAGCGCGGCGGTCGTCTCCGGGGACGGCGATGCGACCACCGCTTCCAGCGCGGCGATCACCTGGCCTTTCTGCTCTTCGGTCAGCGGCGTGGCCGCGGCCCTGTGCTGCGTAAACATAAATGGCACAAGCAACAAGGGCAATGCCACCCGGAGAATGTACCGACACCCGTTCATCTTCTCTGCAAACCCTTCCGCCATGGGCGAGTTCTGAAAAGATTATACATGGTGCGGCATGGCCGCAACCAAAGAATCCAGAATACTGATGCCAGAATACAGAAGAAATGCGAATCAACCGGAACTGCGAGAGCGAAGATCGTTTGACCACGGAACACGCGGACGGGCGCGGAACGGCATGGACAATGACTATTTGAGCAGTTTGAGATTGGCCTGGGCGGCCGCATTGGCGGGGTCGAGGGTGAGGGCGCGCTGGAAGGCGGCGCGGGCCTCGTCGTTGCGGCCCAAGTCCAAATAGGCCACACCAAGGTTAATGTGGGCGTTGGGGTTGTTGGGGTCCAGACGCGCCCCCGCCTCCAAATGGGGAAGCGCCAGGGCGGGCTGATTGAGTTGGAGCAGGGCGTAGCCGAGATTGGTGCGTATATCACCCCGTTCCGGTGCCAGGCTTGCCGCCTTTTCCAACAAGGGCCCGGCCTGACGCGGATCGCTTTCGACCAGCATACTGCCGAGATTGTAGTTCCAATCGGCAAAGTCGGGCCGGATGCGCAGCGCCTCACGGTAGTGCGCCGTGGCGCCCTTCAGGTCTCCCTCCGCGTATTGGCAATCACCCAGTTTGGCGTGGGCAAAGTCGTCATTGGGATAGAGTGCCAGCGCGCGGGCAAAGACGGACGAGGTGTCACGCCAAAAACCGGTCTGCCGCCAGGAGAGTCCCGCCAGGGCGAGTACGAGAAGAACGGCGAGGACGGCACCCGTGAGCTTGCCCGCCTTGAGGTTTAATAGCCTCTCCCCCACTTCACACAGCAGCCACGCGGTACCCACGGAGAGTCCCATGCCGGACAAGTACATGTGCCGGTCGGCATAGGGTGCGTTTCCAAAGGATATGAACCCGATGACGGGCACCATGACAACCAGGAACCAGAACCAGCACACGGCAAGCCAGGGACGCTTGTGGCAT
>CAIJOU010000045.1 GCA_903822375.1 Candidatus Hydrogenedentota bacterium | reverse complement strand
GTTTGGGCGTCAGGGCTTCCAAATCGGCGCCCAGCTTGCCCAGGTGCAGCCGGGCAACTTCCTCGTCGAGCTTCTTGGGCAGTGTGTACACCTGGCCCTTCTCATACTTGTCCGGCTCGGTCCACAGGGCGATCTGGGCCAGCGTCTGGTTGGTGAAGGAGTTGGACATCACGAACGAGGGGTGGCCCGTCGCGCAACCAAGGTTCACCAGCCGGCCGCGCGCCAGCAGGATGATTTCCTTGCCGTCGGGGAACACGAACTTGTCCACCTGCGGCTTGATGTTGATCTCGCGGATGGCCGGGTCGCTCTCCAGCGCGGCGACGTCGATCTCGGAGTCGAAATGGCCGATATTGCAGACAATCGCCTGGTCCTTCATGGCGCGCAGGTGGTCTCCGGTGATCACATCGCAGCACCCCGTGCAGGTGACGAAGATGTCGCCGATCTTCACGGCGTCCTCCATCTTCATGACCTGGTAGCCTTCCATGCAGGCCTGCAGCGCGCAGATGGGGTCGATCTCGGTGACAATGATGCGCGAGCCCAGGCCGCGCATCGCGTCGGCGCAGCCTTTGCCCACGTCGCCGTAGCCGGCCACCACGGTGACCTTGCCGGCGACCATGACGTCGGTGGCGCGCTTGATGCCGTCGGCCAGCGATTCGCGGCAGCCGTACAGGTTGTCGAACTTCGACTTGGTGACTGAGTCGTTCACGTTCATCGCGCGCGTGAGCAGCGCGCCCTGCTTCATCATCTGGTAGAGCCGGTGCACGCCCGTCGTCGTCTCCTCGGACACGCCCACCCAGTTCGCCGCGATGCGGTGCCAGCAGTCCGGGTCCTCGCCGTGCACCCGGTGCAGCAGCGTGTCGATGATCTCAATTTCCTTGTTGTCGCGGCAGACGGCCGGCAGCGCGCCGGTCTTGGTGAAGGTCTCCTCAAACTCGCGGCCGCGGTGAATCAGCAGCGTGGCGTCGCCGCCGTCATCAACAATCATGTTCAACGTCTGGCCGTCGGGGAAGCAGATCGCCTGGTAGGTGCACCACCAGTATTCCTCCAGCGTCTCGCCCTTCCACGCGAACACCGGCACGCCCGCGGCGGCGATGGCCGCGGCGGCGTGGTCCTGTGTCGAGAAAATGTTGCAGCTCGCCCAGCGCACGTCCGCGCCCAGCGCCTTAAGCGTCTCGATCAGCACCGCCGTCTGGATCGTCATGTGCAGCGAGCCCATGATGCGCGCGCCCTTGAGCGGCTGCTGCGCGGCGTACTGCTCGCGCACCGCCATCAGTCCCGGCATTTCCTTCTCGGCCATGTCGAGTTCTTTGCGGCCCCAGTCGGCCAGCGACATGTCGGCCACTTTGTACGCAAGACCGGGTTCTGTTTTCGGAATTTCGATTGCCACCGCCATGGATGTTGTTCCTTGTGGGTTGAGAGTCGCGCTTGCGCGCGGTCGATCATTATAACTCAAGGTGCGCGGCCGATACCGGCTTTCTTCCCAATCAGGTAAAGGGGCCAAAGGCACATGCTCAGCGTCCGCTGTCCTCTTCGGTGCCGATGCCGTCCCCCCGGTCCTTTGCGTCCCTTTGGTTCTTTTCGTCCTTTCATCCAAGGGCGAAATGCCGTACCCCGATCATCCTACCGGACGCTGCTATCGCTGCATTTCCGCGCGAATCCGGTCCCAGGACGGCTCGGGAGGCAGCGCCCCCAGATATTGCACCGTCTCCGCGCCGAGCACGGCGCCGAGCCGCCCGCAGGCGGACAGGGGCCAGTCATGCAGCCAGCCGTACAAAAAACCGGCCGCCCAGCAGTCGCCCGCGCCCGTCGTGTCCGTCACCGGGTCCGCCGGAATGGCGCTGATTCGCGCGGTCTCGTCGGCCCGGCGCAGCAGCGCCCCGCGCGCGCCCAGCTTCACGGCCACCGTGCCGCACATTTCACCCAGCGCCGCAAGGGCCAGTTCGGGGTTGTCCTCGCCGAGGTAGACCCGGGCTTCGTCCTCATTGGCGAAGACGGCGTCCACATATTCGTCCAGCAGCGCAGGCAGCACGTCGGCCGCCGCGCGCACGACTTCAAACGAACCCAAGTCCAGACTGATGGTGCAGCCTGCGCGGCGCGCCGCGTCCAAGACCGCCTCCGTCAAGGGACGGTTGAACAGCAGATAACCCTCGACGTGGGCATGGGCGCAGCCCGCAAAATCCTCGGGGCCGATCTCTTCCGGGTCCAGCAGCAGCGCCGCGCCCAAATCGGTGCGCATCGTGCGCTCCGAATCGGGCGTCACCAGGCTCAGGCAGCACGCCGTGTTGCGGTCCGTGGTCCGGCGAAACCGGGCGCAGTCCCCGCCGGCCGCGCTGAACGCGTCCAGGTAGTACTGCCCGTCCTCGTCGTCGCCGATCTTGCCGAGGAACGCCGCGGGCAAACCCATCTTCGCAAGCGCGTAGGTGGTGTTCGCGGCGGACCCGCCCGGTGCGCGCAGCACGGGCACGTCAACGCGGTTGATCAGGCCGGCCAGTGTCGTGTGATCGACCAGTTCCATGCCGCCCTTGGCGCCGTCTATCGAAGCGACGAAGGCCTCGGGCACCTGGGCAAGCCGGTCCACAATGGGCGAGCCAACACCGATCACTTTTGGGGCGGGGGACAGGTTCATTTCGTGCCGCTATCCGGAAAATTTCATTCCTCTTCGCGAAGAGGCCGCCGCCATGCGCGCGGCGGCCCGCTTCACTAAAAGGAAATCACCGTCTGTTCTGTGTTCACTTCAGACTTCACACTTCAGACTTATTTCACGGCGTTCTTCAGCGCGCCGACCTTGTCGGTCTTTTCCCACGGGAAGATGTTGCGGCCGAAATGGCCGTACGCCGCCGTCTGCTGGAAGGACCAGCCCTTGGGCGCGGTCAGTTTCAGGTCGCGGATGATCCCGGCGGGACGGAAGTCAAAGACCTCGCCGGCCTCAAGCACGCTTTGCAGCTTTGCATCGGGGACGGTGCCGGTGCCGTAGGTGGACACGTTGATGCTCATCGGCTTGGCGACGCCGATGGCGTAGGCCACCTGGATTTCGCACTTCTTCGCCAGACCGGCGGCCACGATGTTCTTGGCCGCGTAGCGGGCGTAGTAGGCGGCCGAACGGTCCACCTTCGTCGGGTCTTTGCCCGAGAAGGCGCCGCCGCCGTGCGCGCCGACACCGCCGTAGGTGTCCACGATGATCTTGCGGCCCGTCAGGCCCGAATCGCCGTGGGGGCCGCCGACCACGAAACGGCCGGTCGGATTGATGTAATATACCGTCTTTTTCGTCAGCAGATTCGTCGGGCTGAGTACGGATTTTGCGACTTCAATGAGGTCTTTGCGGATGCGTTTGAGCGACACGTCGTCCGTCTGGTGGGAAATGACGACCGTGGTGATCTCCGCTGGCTTGCCGCCGACGTAGCGCACCGAAATCTGCGACTTGGAGTCGGGGCGCAGATAGGCGATCTGGCCGGTCTTGCGAAGCTTCGCCAGTTCGATGAGTAGCTGGTGGCTGAACTGGACCGGCGCAGGCATTAGTTCGGGGGTCTCATCAGACGCGTAACCGAACATCATGCCCTGGTCGCCGGCGCCCTGTTCGGAGTACAGGCCCTGGCCCTCATTCACGCCCTGCGCAATGTCGGGCGACTGCCCGTGCAGCCGGTTGACATAGACAAAGGTCTGGTCGCAAAAGCCGATGTCATCGCGCGTGTATCCAATCTCATGCACGACCTTGCGGGCAATCGCCTCTGGATTGACCTTGTTCCATTTCTTGCAGCTAATCTCGCCCGCGTTTACCACGAAATCCGTGGCCACCAGCGTCTCGCAACCGACATGGCTGTTCTTGTCCAGCGCAAGGCATGCATCCAGAATCGCATCGGATATCTGGTCGCACACCTTGTCCGGATGTCCTTCTGATACTGATTCCGAAGTAAACACATGATCCGTGGTGAGCTTGCTCATACGAACTTTCCTTAGTTCCATGCACAACATGGGGTTGATGGCCGTCCGCCCATGGCGGTAACGGCCGGGGGAGGGAATAATACAGGAACTGCGTCCCGCAGGACCACTTTTTAGCACTGCTGTGGGATGCTTCCCAAAGAGAATCGGGACTATAAACTATGCGGGGCGTTGTGGACCGGGTTGAGAACCCTCCCGGCTAAAGGGAACCGAAGGAGTTCACAATGACGGAGACCAGTGTGGCGAAGCTGCCGTTGACCGGGAAAGCGCCGTCCTTCTGGTACTTCAGGAACTCGCAATGCCCGTCAAGATAAAGCACGTTGCCGCCGCCGGGCACATGGTTGAACGAAACGCCGCCGACATCGGAACCGGCCACAACGCTGTCCCAATAAAGGGGGATGGCGGACTGCGCCTTGTTGCCGGCTCCGGCATTGTTGATGTCCGTGATTAGAAACCGTTCAATGCCCTCGCGCAGCCGGTAAACGGTATTGCCGCCGCCGTTGCCCGCGCCGGCCATATCATTAATGTCTCCATCCAACAATCCCCTGGCTTTTGTCGATGCGGCGGCATCCAGCGGATGCGTTGCAAAACACTGTCCTGTGTACAGTCTAATCGCGATTTGCACCAACTGGGTGGGTCCGTTTCCGGGTATCAAACCGATGGGCATGGTCGGGTCACCGGGGCCCGCGCGGTCAATCACCCAGCCCAGGTACAAATAACTGTCGGAGGCGTTGTCGGCATAGCCCGCATAGGGGCAGCCCTTCTTGATAATCGCCAACTGCGCGTCCACGCCCTCCGAGGTGTCGGGATTGGATGGGCAGACCAGCACTTTCCAGTCTGTAAGGTATTCCGGATAAAGGCCGAGCATGTTCGGGCAAAGCTCGGGTTCGGGCTGCATCCCGCAGTTCGCCACCACACCCGCGCTGCCGTCGGTAAAGTACAGCGAAAGGCCCTGCATGGGCGGCATCGAGCCCCCCTTGGACTCGTTGGAATACATTTTGAGAATGATGCCAAGTTGCTTGAGGTTGTTCTGGCAACTGGCACGCCGGGCTGATTCCCGGGCCCGCGCCAGCGCCGGCAGCAAAATGGCGGCCAGAATGCCGATGATGGCAATCACCACCAGGAGTTCAATGAGGGTAAATCCCGCTCCGCGCTTGTGCATCCATGTCTTTGTCATTATTCGTCACCTTAAAGTTGGTTTTGCCCAATGATTAATGTCACGACTCCGGACACGGCGACCTTAGGTCTATGATACACGCGTTTCCCCGGGAAGGCCAGCGTATTTTCCCCTATTGTCAATATGAACCGGGAACAGGCAATTGAGACTTGGACCTCTCCTCCAAGCCAAGGGACGGGAGGACTTAATGGACCCAAAGGACGCCGTCAACCCTCACTCCGCTGGAGTAGGTCGAGATCGTCCTTTACGTCCCTTAAGTCCTTTCCGTCCTTCCTCTCGGGCCTAACAGCCCGAACATCGCCACCCAGACTGGGAAATGCGGCCGCAGGGCGACCGTAAAATGAAACCTTTCGGTCCATTTCCCCGTCTTTTCGTGGGTGGGTCTGTCCGCGCGCCGTCATAGCGCTGGAAAGGACGGACCGGACCATATATCATGGCTCGATTGGACGTTAGGAAAGGCACACCGCGCCGCGGCGCACAGCCCCGGCACGGATAAACAACCGCAGGAGACCAAGGGCATGCAGAAAAAAGGGTCGGATTTGACGCGCCGCCAGTTCCTGACGCGCGCCGCCGGAACGGCGGCGGGCGCGGTGGCGTTCCCGTACATCATCCCCGGTTCGGCGCTGGGACTGGACGGGGCGGTGGCGCCCAGCAACCGCATCACGATGGCGTCCATCGGCGTCGGCGGCATGGGCACGGGCAACCTGGATGCCTTTCTAGGCCAAAAGGACGCCCAAGTGCTGGCCGTGTGCGACGTGGACACCGGGCACCGTGAAAACGCGGCGAAAATGGTCAACGGAAAATACGGCAACACGGACTGCGCCCTCTACAACGATTTCCGCGAGGTGCTGGCGCGCAATGACATTGACGCCGTGGCGCTCGCAGTGCCGGATCACTGGCACGGCATTATCGGCGTCTCGGCGGCGCGGGCCGGCAAGGACATCTACGGAGAGAAGCCGCTGGCCTTCAACATCTCTGAAGGCCGCGCGGTGGTCGATGCCGTACACCGCTACGGCCGCGTCTGGCAGACCGGTTCCTGGCAACGTTCCGTGGAGAACTTCCGGGTGGGCTGCGAGCTGGTGCGTAACGGGCGCATCGGCAAGGTGCATACCGTGAAGGTCGGCCTGCCGGACAAGAACGGCATCCACGCCGGCAGCACGGCCCCCTCGGACCCGCCGCCCGGATTCGACTACGACATGTGGCTCGGACCCGCGCCGTGGGCGCCCTATTGCGAGGCGCGCTGCCACTGGAATTTCCGGTGGCACAGCGACTATGCGGGCGGCCAGCTCACCGACTGGGCCGGCCACCACATCGACATCGCCCACTGGGGCATGGACACCGAGCTGAGCGCGCCGGTGGAGATCGAGGGACGCGGCCAGTGGCCCCTCGCCAAGGACGGACTGTTCGACACGCCGGAAAACTACACCTTTACCTGCCAGTACCGCGAGGGATTCACCCTGATCGTGAGCGCGCTGCTGCCCGGCGGCACGCGCTTCGAGGGCGAGAACGGCAAGTGGGTCCATGTGAACCGCGGCTTCATCGATGCCAATCCGAAGTCGCTGCTCACGGAGCAGATCGGCCCCGACGAGTTTCACCTGATCAAGAGCGACAACCACCACGCGAACTTCCTCGACTGCGTGCGGACGCGCGCAAAAACAATCACGCCCGCGGAGGCGGCCCACCACTCGGTCATGGTTGCCCATCTGGGCATGGCCGCCATGAAGACGGAGCGCAAGCTGAAATTTGATCCCGTCCAGGAACGCTTTGTCGATGACGATGACGCAAACCGCATGCTGAGCCGCGCCATGCGCTCGCCCTGGCACCTGTAGGCCAACCGGGAAAGAAGGAAACATACCATGAAAACGAATTCTGCAATGACCCGGATCTTCGCGCTGCTCCTGACGGCGCTTTGCCTGGCCCCGTGGTCCATGGCGGTGCCGACGCTCAAGGCGCTCATCGTGACCGGCCAGAACAACCACAACTGGCGCGTCAGTTCCCCCGTCGTGAAAATCATGCTGGAGGACACTGGACTGTTCGCCGTGGACACGGCCAAGTCGCCCAAAGAAGGCGGCGACATGTCGGGCTTCACCCCCAAATTCGCCGACTATAATGTTGTGGTGCTCGACTACACGGGCGACAACTGGCCGGAGGCGACCCGCAAGGCCTTTCTGGACTACGTGAGCAACGGCGGCGGCGTGGTCGTTATCCATGCCGCGGACAATGCCTTTCCCGACTGGCCCGAATACAACGAGGTCATCGGCCTGGGCGGCTGGGGCAACCGTGACGAGAAGAGCGGCCCCTATCTGCGCTGGGTGGACGACAAGGCGGTGCAGGTCACCGAACCCGGCCCGGGTGGCGGGCATGGAAAGAACCACCCCTACCAAGTCGTCAACCGCACCCCGGACCATCCCATCATCAAGGGCCTGCCCGAGAAGTGGATGCACGGCAGCGACGAGTTGTACCACCTGCTGCGTGGTCCCGGAAAGAACCTCACCGTGCTCGCCACGGCGCTTTCCGAGAAGGACATGAACGGCACCGGCAACAATGAACCGATCCTGTTCACCATCCAGTACGGCAAGGGCCGCGTGTTCCATACTGTGCTTGGCCACGCGGGCGACACGGAGCAGAACTCTCCCGCCCTGCAGTGCGCCGGTTTCATCACCACGCTGCAGCGCGGCGCCGAATGGGCGGCCACCGGCCAGGTTACGCAGGCCGTGCCGGACGATTTCCCCACGGCGGACACCGTGAGCCTGCGTCCGAACTATCGCCGACCCACAGTGGACTCCATTGCCGCATTGCTGCCGCAGATCAAGAAGTACAAATTTAACGACAGCCTGGAGCCGCTCGTGGCCTTTGAGAACGTGTGCCGCGCCACGACCAAGACAGGCGCATCGGTTGCGCCCATAGAGGACGCACTGCTTGATGTGTTGAATTCCGGCGCCTCACCCGATGCCAATCGCTGGGCCTGCAAAGTGCTCAGCCTCTATGCGTCCGACAAGAGCCTGCCCGTGCTCTTCCACATGCTCGGCGACCGGGAGTCCGCCGACATGGCCCGGCTCGTACTCCAGCGCATGCCCGGCAAGGCGGCGGATCAGGCGCTCTTGGACGCGCTTAAGGACGCGCAGGGCCCGGTCGTGGCGGGCATCGCCCAAACGCTCGGCGCGCGCAAGACCGCCGAAGCGGCCGAACCGCTTGCGAAATTGCTTGCCGGCAGCGATGAGACGGTGGTGACGGCCGCCGCAAAGGCCCTGGCCGACCTTTGCGCGGTGGAGTCTCTCGAAAAAGCCCTCGGCGGGCCCAAGGCAGGCGATCAGGCGGGTGCCGCCATAGAGGACGCCCTGTTGGACTGCGCGCAGAAACTTGTTGCCGCGAACAAGCCGGAAGAGGCGAGACATGTTTATGAACTGCTGAATCATCCCGATCGGAGCGCTGCGGTGCGGGGCGCCGTGCTCGAAGGAATCATCGCCACAAACGATGACAAGGCCAAGTGGATAGGCATCGGACTGAAGGGCGATGCCCGCGCCAAACAGGTTGCACTGCGTGCCGTGCGACTCGTGAAGGACGCCAAAGAACTGAACGCGATTGCGGCCACGGACGGGCTCGACGGGCCGACCCAGGCGCTGCTGATTACGGCGCTGGCGGACACAAAGGAACAGGCGTTGGTCCCCGCGTTCGTTGAATTCATGAACAATCCGGACAACGAGGTGCGTCTTGCCGCCGTTGCGGCGCTGGGCAAACTGGGCGGGCCTCTGGCGCTCATGCCCGTGGCGGCCCTTGCCGGAATGGGCGAAGGGCCCGCGGCTTCCGCGGCACGCGCGGCACTGCGCATGATGCCCGGCGTTTCGGCGGACCTCGCCGCCTACATTGACGCGGGTCCCGGGCCGATCCAATTGGAGCTGGTTCGCGCGGCGGGTCTGCGCCGCGATGTGCCGGCAGTCCCCGCGCTGATCAGGCTTGCGAAGGCGGGCGACGGAGAGGTGCGCGCCGGGGCGCTCAAGTCGCTGGGCGAGGCCGCGCCGTCGGGCGCGCTGCCTCTCGCGAAAACCATTTTTTCCTTGAGCGGGACACTTTGGAATCGATCCATGAATTTCACTTGTGGACCACCCGCCCTTTCCTCCGCGACCGGAACAATCGACGTTACCAAGAAGCCTTCGCTTCTGAGCTGCTGGGCAAGCATCTGCTCATTCTGAGCGACGACTTCACCACCTTTTGTTTCTCCGCTATAGC
>CAIJOU010000044.1 GCA_903822375.1 Candidatus Hydrogenedentota bacterium | reverse complement strand
CATGTTGCCCGCCGCCCCCTTGATGCCTTGCACCTGGCGTATAGCACGCGAAGCATCGCCTGCCGCAAGACATTCTTTCAACACGGTGATCTGCCTGGGGATGTCGTCGAGAAAACCTGCTGCCACCGTGCGCGCCAGGTCCTCGTCATCGATCAAACGGTCAATGAATCCGTCCCGGTCGAAAATAGGAAGATAAGACAAGATCTCATGCAGCGGGAGTACGAGCTCCACGGTTTTTTGTTTCGCATGTGCGGCGTCGTGCTGCATATGCCCGGCATCGTGTTCCATGTTTTCGGAGTCCTGTTTCAATTGATCTACGTCCTGTTCCCCGGACAACCACTTCTTCAACATTTCAGCCAATGCACGGGGAGAAACCGGTTTGGTCACATAGCCGTTCATGGCCGCGCGCCGTACGGGCTCTACTAGCATGTCAAATCTGAACGCCCGCAAACGCATACCTCGTCTGCGCGCTCATCAATCGCCGCATGGTATGCAGTTACTTCATTTCATTTTTTTTCGCGTCATCGATATAATATTTGGGATATAGTTTCTTCGCACAATCCGGGCAGATGTCGTGGCTTAAATCGGCTTCGCTGAGATCGCGGACATACGCCTCCACCGGTTTCCAGCGTCCGTGTTCGTCTTTGATATTTTTGCAGTTTGCACAAACAGGCACAATGCACCGCAGGGTCTTGATCTCGATGAGCGCCTGCTGCAGTTCCTCGACCTTGCGGGCCAGTACGTCCTGCATTTCGAGCATGCGCCGGCCGACATTGATACGGGCGCGAAGTTCGCCAGGGTCGAGCGGCTTGGCCATGTAGTCGTTGGCCCCCGCTTCAAGCCCGGCAATAATATCGACCTTCTCACCCTTGCTTGTCAGCATGATGATGAACGGCGGCCGATCTGTGTGCATGGCACGCACACAGCGCACGACCTCCGGCCCGTCCATCTCCGGCATTATCCAGTCGAGAATGACCATCGAAGGCGCACCCGGCTGCTGCAGTGCGTGCCACGCCTCAGCACCGTTGACCACGGCCGTTATCGCGTGGCCTTCTTTTTTTAATATGCCTGTCAGCAGTATCCGGCTGGTAAAATCATCTTCTGCGATCAAAATATTCATAGGGTTGTGTCCATGTGTTCATGAGTAATGCCAGTAGCGGTTCTTTCATTTATAAATTTTCTAACGCCGATTTCAGCGCATCGAACTGCGCTTCAAAATCGGCCATCCCTGCAGAGACGGCGTCCAGGTTTCCGGCCTTCGCCTCTGTCTCTATTAGCGAGGCCGCGTTCATGAATCGATTCGCTCCCATGCTGCCCGCCGCTCCCTTGATGCCATGCGCCTGGCGCATGGCACTCAAAGCATCGCCGGCCGCAAGAAATTCCTTCAACACGGTGATCTGTGCGGGGATATCGTCGAGAAAACCGGCTGCCACAAGGTGCGCCAGCTCATTGTCATCCATCAGCCGTACCATAAATCCGGCCCGGTCGAAAATGGGAAGATGAGACATGGCCTCAGTCAGCGGGAGTGCGTGCTCCGCGGTTGTTTGTTCCGTGTTCGCGGCGTCGTGTTGTGTGTTCGCGGCGTCGTGTTGTGTGTTCGCGGCGTCGTGTTGCGTGTTCGCGGCGTCGTGTTGTGTGTTCGCGGCGTCGTGTTGCGTGTTCGCGGCGTCCTGTTTCGTTTTTTTTGCATCCTGTTCCCTGGGCAGCCACTTCTCCAATACTTCGGCTAAGGTGCGGGGAGAAACCGGCTTGGTCACATAGTCGTTCATGCCCGATTCCAGACAGCGCTCGCGGTCGCCCTGCATGGCATGTGCCGTCATGGCAATAATGGGGATGCGAGAGACGCGGTCAATCACAGACGATCCCGCATGAACACCATCTTCCCCATGTTCCACTTTCCAATTCCGAATTACACGCGTGGCCTGCAGGCCGTCCATCACCGGCATCTGCACATCCATCAGCACGAGATCATATGGCAGTGTCTGCAGAGCCTTTATGGCTTCGGCGCCGTTGGCCACGGCATCGGCGCGCAGGCCTATTTTTTTTAAGATGCCGAGCGCCACCTGTTGGTTGATGATGTTGTCCTCTGCCAGGAGTATGCGCAAGGAGCGGCCGGCGAACTGGTTCAGCGTCTCGCCGGCCGTGTGGCGCGTGACAATGGGCCGGAGTGTTGGCCCCGTCCCGTTCCCACTCACCAGCGCCTGAGACAGCACTGCCTTCAGTTCCTGATGCCGTATCGGCTTGGCCGCATAGGCCGCAAAACCGATTTCCTGTAAACGCTGCGTGTCGCCGCGTGCGCTCATCGAAGTCAGCATCACCATCCGTACATCAGCCAGGCGCGGGTCCGACTG
>CAIJOU010000043.1 GCA_903822375.1 Candidatus Hydrogenedentota bacterium | reverse complement strand
TGTTCAACTACCCGACCGGCGACAAGGGCGTCGTCATCGACGCGAAGAATCCCGACCTCGCCCGCCAGCATCCGCAGGACTACCTGGACGGCACCATTGCCACGGTGACCGACGCGCTGCGGCAGGCGGCGGCCACGGCCGGTTTCACCCCGGCGGACGTGGTGGGCATCGGTGTGGACACAACCGGCTCGACGCCGCTGCCGGTCAACGCGGACGGCGTGCCGCTCGCCCTAACCGACGCCTTCCGCAATGACCCGAACGCGATGGCCTGGCTGTGGAAGGACCACACGGGCCATGCCGAGGCGGCCGAAATCACCGCGCTCGCCTCCAGGATGCGGCCCAACTACCTGGCCAAGTGCGGCGGCACCTACTCCTCCGAATGGTTCTGGTCCAAGTTGCTGCGCTTCAAGCGCGTGGCGCCCGAAGTCTTTGCGGCCACGTACACGTGGCTGGAACACGCGGACTGGATGACCGGTGTACTCACGGGCACGGACCATCCGTCCGTCGTGAAGCGCTGCGTCTGCGCCGCGGGCCACAAGGCCATGCTCAATCCCGGCTGGGGCGGCTATCCCGATGCGGAATTTGTCGGCGCGCTCGACCCCGACCTCGTGCGCATACAGCAGACCCTGCCCGCGGTGGCCTATGACGTGGCTGATGCGGCCGGCGGCCTCACCGCCGAGTGGGCCGCCAAGCTTGGCCTGCTCGAAGGGTTGCCCGTGGCGATGGGCGCCTTTGACGCCCATCTGGGCGCGGTCGGTTCGGGCATCCGGCCCGGCGTGCTGGTCAAGATCATCGGCACCTCCTGCTGCGACATGATGGTGGCCCCGCTCGACCAGGATGTGCCCGACGTGCCGGGTCTGTGCGGCATCGTTCCCGAATCTATCCTGCCCGGCTGCTTCGGCTTTGAGGCCGGCCAGTCGGCCGTGGGCGACATCTTCAACTGGTTCGTCAGCAGCATGAAGCCCGAGGGTGAGACACACGAGTCGCTCACCGCAAAGGCGGCCGCGATGAAGCCGGGCGCCAGCGGGCTCATCGCGCTGGACTGGCACAACGGCAACCGCACCGTGCTCGTCGATCAGCGGCTTACGGGCGCCGTGCTCGGCATGACGCTGCACACCAAGCCGGAGGAGATCTACCGCGCGCTCATCGAGGCGACGGCCTTCGGCGCGCGAGTGATTATGGAGCGCTTCATCGAATACGGCGTGCCGGTCGAGCGCATCGTCAACTGCGGCGGCATCTCGGGCAAGAATGCGCTGCTCATGCAGATCTACGCCGACGTGATGGGTCGTCCGCTTGAGATTTCCGCCAGCACGCAGACCTGTGCCGTCGGCGCGGCCATGGCCGGCGCTGTCGCCGCCGGGGCGCACAAGGACTTCGACGCGGCCGCGGCCGCCATGGTCCGGGTGGATGAGAAAGTCTACACGCCCATCCGCGAAAACGAGGCTGTTTACGGCAAGCTCTTCGCCGTCTACAAGCGCCTGCACGACAGCTTTGGCGTGCGGGACCACAAGGAAGAGCTGTTCGGGGTCATGAAGGACTTGCTCGCCATACGCGACGCGGCGAGGGCGTAGACCTCCACGATCTCTTGAAACAATGCTGACCCGCGGCGCGGCAGATGCCACGCCGCGGGTGCGCGCGCATAGTACGCATACTTTAGAGGAAGTGGGCATGATGCGAATTGTCCGGGGTCTGATGAACGCCTTTCGGCCGCGCAATCTGTTGGCGGTTTTGGGGTTGTTGCTGCTGGCGCACACGGCCATCGACCAGGTGTTGCTCTTCCAGGTTCGGCAGATGGAGCAGGAGGAAGAGAACAAAGCGCCCGTAAGGAACACGGTGCAACTTCTTTCCTCGAACAATGCCGCCACCCTGTACTTGCATGCCTATTGGCTGAACGGTCAGATAGACAGGGAGGTGAAAGAAAGATATCCCCAGATAAAATGCCCGGAGGCAAGTTTCTATTCGCTTGCCCTGGATGGTCTTCCCTGCGGAGCGAAACAATCGACGCCGCTCAGTCCAGAAGAGCTTGAACTGTACGGCGAGGTTATTGCGGCGAAACAACCGGTGTACGATCTTATAGCCGAGGCTACAGCAAGGCCCGAGTGCGAGTTCAACACATCGTATGCTCCCGAGCTTTGGAACAACACAAACTACGAGGGAAGCACGACCCTTTTGGAGATGATGCGGCTCCTCTCAGACAAGGCCCGCTGGAATGCGCGGCACGGCGATGTCCAAGGTGCCTGGGAAAGCGTGCGGCAACTTCTTGTCTGCGTAAAACGCGCGGGTGGCAACGGCGCAATCAGTGGACGTCTTAGGCAGCAGTCGCACTTTCGGATTGCCGCTTCGACGATTTCCGATGTCGCCGACCAAGGCACAGTTCCCGATTCCGTTACGGCCGAGTATTTGGCCCCGTTTGGGGCCATTACGGACACACGGATGGCGCTCGAAGCAGCCAGATTTGAGACGGCCATGTATGTTCAGAATATCGACCTCCAAATGTGTCTGTCGGCATGGGGAACCTGGATCCGGCCGTTGGCGAGTTTGGACAAACTCCGTACGCACAAAGTCTGCCTTCAATTGCAACAGGCGCTGTCGCAGAAGACGCCAATGGAACGCATGGTTGCTGTAAAGCAGATTGCGGAGGCAGAACATCTGCCCAATTTCTTCTGTGTGCGACTATTTTGCCCCTGGAGACTTTTTCGCAACGACCCATTCCTAGCCCTGTGGCACGCCTATGACATGCCGGACTGCCTTCTCATTTCCTGCCGCATGCTCGAAACGGGCGTCGCGCTCAAACAGCACAAGCAGCGCCAAGGCGCCTATCCGAAAGACTTGGAGGAGGTGGCCAAGAATTTGCCTGCGGACACCACCCTCGACCCAGTAACAGGCGCGCCTTTTGAATACCGGCTTGAAGGGGCGGGGTTTGTTCTGAAAAGTCCGGGCCCGAAAGCTTTGGACGGTCCCACATCCCGAACCTTTTCGCCCCCGGATATTGTTTGGGAAGCCAAGATCTGAAGCGGCATTCGCCATCAAATAAGATGGACTGTTGGGGAAAAGCGGGGAGACCTGCGGTCGGAAGAGTGGCATGGTCGGGAGACCATGCCACAACTGAGGCGCGGTTTCGTGGCACGCTCAGGCCCGAACACGGTTCGGGCTTGGGGGTGCTCTTTTTGGGAAAATGCTGCGTATACGCGGAGAGCACCCCCAAACCACGCCTTCACTGCGTGCGGCGCGGTCTGAGGGTGCCACGAGGAAAATGCCTTATCAAAGTTCAGGCTACGGCGGGGATGCCGCAGCCACAGGGAGGAGACCTGCGGTCTGAGCAGTGGCATGGTCGGGAGACCATGCCACAACCGAGCCCCAAGGCAAGAGGACGGAAAGGACTCAAAGGACGGGGGAATGAGATGAGAGCCGAGTTGGTCCTTTTCGTCCTGTTGGTCACTTTTGTCCTTGTTCTCAGGGCCGTTGGCCGAAGAACGGACGCCGGAAGCGCTGTGGAATGCCCATGGCGAAAACCTGAAAATCGTTACCGTTGCTGATATGATATAAATGCTAAAGGGCTGACTTGGGCGGCGTCGGCGCTGTCGTGACAGCGGCGGATGGGACCGTCCCCCTGAACGGCGGCCGGGCGGTGGAGGCCCGTCCCAGAGGACTTGCCATGAACACAGTCCCGATTGTTTTGGGCGCCTTGCTGGTGGTGTCGCTGGCATACCGGTATTACAGCGCGTTCATCGCGGCGAAAGTGTTGGCGTTGGATGACCGCCGGATACCCCCCTCCTACGCGATGCGCGACGGTACCAACTATCACCCGACCAACAAGTACGTTCTGTTCGGCCATCATTTTGCGGCGATATCCGGCGCCGGACCGCTGATCGGTCCCGTGCTGGCTGCCCAGTATGGGTACGCGCCGGGGCTGTTGTGGATGCTGATTGGGGCGGTGCTGGCGGGCGGCGTGCATGACATGATGATCCTGACGCTTTCGGTGCGGCGGCAGGGAAAATCGCTGGCGGAGATTGCGCGGGGCGAGGTGGGCCCCATGGCGGGCGCGGTTGCCTCGCTGTCGATTCTGATCATCATCATCGTCGTGCTGGCCGGCATGGGCAAGGTGGTCGTCATGGCGCTGTCGGAAAGTTCGTGGGGCACCTTCACCATCGCGATGACGATTCCGATGGCGCTGATGACGGGTCTGTGGATGTACAAAATCCGGCCCGGCAAGATCGCCGAGGCAAGCGTGATCGGGGTGACCGGCGTCCTGGCCGCGGTCATCGTGGGACATTTCGTTCCGGGCTCGGCGCTGCAGCCGTACTTCTCGCTGTCGCCCAACGGCGTCTGCCTGGCCATTGCCGCCTACGGGTTCATCGCATCGGTGCTGCCGGTGTGGATGCTGCTGTGCCCGCGCGATTACCTCAGTTCGTACCTGAAAATCGGAACCATAGGGCTGCTGGTTATCGGCGTTATAGCCGTGCATCCCGACCTCAAGATGCCGGCGTTCAACACGAATTTCATGATGAACGGCGGACCGGTGATTCCGGGCAAGGTGTTCCCGTTCCTGTTCATCACGATTGCCTGCGGCGCGATTTCGGGCTTCCATGCGCTGGTCGGTTCGGGCACGACGCCCAAGATGATTTCCAGGGAAAGCGATATCCGCATGATCGGATACGGGGCCATGGTCACCGAGACCATCGTGAGCATCATCGCGCTGATTGCGGCGTGCTCGCTCCATCCCGGTGACTACTTCGCCATCAACGTCGCGCCGGAGAAATTCGCCGCGCTGCACATGGCCACGGTCAACCTCGACACGCTGTCGCAGGAGGTCGGCGAGAAGGTCACCGGCCGCACGGGCGGGGCCGTGTCGCTGGCCGTGGGCTGCGCCCAGATCTTCTCGGCGCTGCCGGGCATGAAGGCGCTTATGTCGTACTGGTACCACTTCGTGATCATGTTCGAGGCGCTGTTCATCCTGACGCTGATCGACACGGGCACGCGGGTGGCCCGCTTCCTGGTGCAGGAGTTTGCGGGCAAGTTCTACAAGCCCTTTGAAAAGACCGACTGGATACCGGGCTCGCTCATTTCCACGGGACTGGTTGTTGGCGCCTGGAGCTACTTTATCTGGAGCGGCAGCGTGGCCACCATCTGGCCGATGTTCGGCACGGCAAACCAACTGCTGGCGGCCGTGGCGCTGACCGTGGCGACCTCCGCGTTGATCAACTCGGGCCGCGCGCGCTATGTCTGGGTGACGGTGCCGCCGCTTTCGTTCCTGGTGGTCACGACGCTGTACGCGGGTTGGCGGAACATCTTCGACAATTTCCTGCCGCTGACCCACAATCCGGAGAAGGTGGTGTTGGGCTACGTGAATGTCACGCTGACGGCGATAATCATGGTGTGCGCCGTCATCGTGCTGTTCGAAGCGCTGCGCAAGGCGTACCGCGTTCTCGCACTACGCGTTTACACGCGCGCCGGTATTGACGTATCAGCTGATGCGCCCGGATTCGCGGCGCCGGAATACGGCGAGGCGTGAGCACAGACTTCTGACATCAGGACAGTCCAGTCACGCCGCCATATGGAGTGCGGCGGGCCCATGCCCCGCCGATCCCGCAGGCATGGCCTGCGGGAAGAAAAGCTGTGGCATGGCCACAGCACTCCATATTCGGGCAACAGTAGCGTTACTGTTTTGACAGGAACGCCCAGTCCTGATACTCGTCGTCGGTTGATTCATAGGCGACATCGAAGAGTAGCGGTTTGTCCGGGGTCAGGCTGGTGTACTGGGTGACGGCAGTCGTGTCGGGTAGCGTTCTCACCGGCGCGTTGTAGGTCCAGGGTTGCTGGGCCGCATCGTAATCCGGCGCGCTTACCAGCCAAAGGCCTATCACCTTTTGTGTTTCGGGCGACACCGTCTCTGGGCCGCGCTTCTGGTGCGTCAGCATGGCGATGCTCGGCGCGAGAAACAGATTCGCCGCACCCGTTTCCGTCACATAGCGCGTGTACTCCTCCAGGCTTCCGTGCAGCTTGGTGCTGAAGCGGAGATAGACCGTGATGGAGCGGTCCGCTGCGCGCTTGCAGATTTCCGCAAGCGTTTCCTGGAATGACTTCCGTGTC
>CAIJOU010000042.1 GCA_903822375.1 Candidatus Hydrogenedentota bacterium | reverse complement strand
GTATCATGCGTCTGGGCATGGTGGTTCTCCTTCAGTATTCATCGGGCAGGAGAAAGGTTGTGGCCTGTCGATGATGGTTGTTGTCAATTTCCGCGTCGGTGATGACCCACAGCTTTGTGCCGTCCGGCAGCGTGTAGGCGCTCATAATGCGGGCGCCGCTGGCGAGGGCCGCGGTGTTGGCCGCCTTGTCGGCTTCGTCGAGATCGCCCCAGTCGCAGGCGGCGTGGCGACGGAGGTAGTGAAAGGCATTGGCCCCGCATGCGCGCAGCGCCTCCAGAGCGCCGGGCGTGCTGACGACGGGACCCAGGTCGAAGCGCACCGCGGGCGCGGTGGGGATGTCATTGTCCATGGTGTGATTCCTCTCTGTCCGCTCTCCCGGACAGGTTTGTTGAGTAGCGTCTGGGGGTGGGCTATGTTGGCGAGAAGTGACAGCAGTCGCTGGAGCACAGGGATTTTTCCAGGGCGTCGCGGCGGAAGGTGCAAGCTCCTGCAGCCCGATGCAAGTGGGCTGGGTGGTCGAAGGTTCACGGCGGCGGAAGGGAAACGTCCTCCCCCGGGGACATTTGGGGACTCTTCTCCAGGCGCTGCTCGGCCTGTGCCCTGTTCGTGGGAGAGTCCAGACGTTTCTGAAGGTCTTGCGTTTTGCCATGAATGGGCGATGCCCGACGGTGTCCCCGACGACGTGCCGGGGACACCCGGCATCCGGGCGGGACAGGTGCGATGGAATGTGGTAATTGGAGTTGGCCCGCCAAGCTCTCCGTGGCCCATCCCCGCCCGGTTGCGGTGTCCGGCGCGGTTGTGCGTCGGCGGGCGGGGATGGGCATGCAGTGGGGAATGGGGTCAGGCGCTGGCCGGGCAGGGCTCGGCATCGGCGGTGTCGCCATAGGCAGTGTCGGCCTCATCGGCATCGGCAGCAGCGGTCTCATCGGCAGCCTGCTGCTTGCGCCCGCTGCCGGACTTCTTCGCCGCTCCGTCCTTAGGCGTGGAGAACGGGTTCTCGCGCTTGGGCGGGATGAGCGGCTCCTGCTTAACGGTGCCGTCCTCGTTCTTCTCGGGTGTCGCGTCCAGCACGCCCTGCACCCAAGTGTCGAAGCCGCCGTTCAGGAGGCTCATTCCCCTGTGCTCGGTGTCCTCGTAGGCCAACCCCTCCGCGCGGATCACGGCGCACATGAACCCCGCATTCGTGCTCGACCTGCCCACGAAAGCGCTCGTAAGTGCTGACGCTTTATAGGGTTGGCCCGTCAGCACCGCGGGCGAGAAGCAGGTGCGCAGGCGCTCGAAAGGCACCCACTCGCGGCTGAACTGGCCACCGCCGTCGTTGTCCTTCAGGCGCAGCACGACGCCGACGCCATCGACACGACCGAGCTGATAGGTCAGGCCGCCCCCCCTGGCGGGGTTTAGTTTCACGCAATGCCGGGTGGCCACCACTGTGACCATCACCGGCGCCGGGGCGCTGCCGCCCTCGGGGGTGTCCGCGCCGCCTTCGGGCAGTTCGGTGTTCTTGTCTCTCTTCGCTTTGGGTTTGCTCATGGTGTTGTCATTTGCTCCTTGTGATTGGTGGCACGGACCGCAGGGCTTCGGTCGTCTCGGGACCGAGGCGGTCGAGCGCGATGCCGACGGCGATGTCGGTTGCCTTCTCGGCGGCGCAACCGGCCAGGCGGCCGATATCGACGCCTGCCACGGTGTGGTCCGGCCGGGGTGAATAGCGGTGGCCCGAACCGCATGGTTCGGGCCGTTCAGGCTGGGTCTTCGGCTTGCTCAATGATGTGGGGATCCTTTCCTGTCGGTTGGGGGTTGCGGGCTGTCAGCCCATCGCGTCGATGAGCCGCGACAGGGCCTTCGGGTCGAGCCAGGGGGCGTCGGGAACGACGAGGGTGTAGCCATACTCGTTGTTCATTAGCAGTACGGCCACGAAGCAGCCGAACTCCAGCGTCGCCCCCTCGTAGG
>CAIJOU010000041.1 GCA_903822375.1 Candidatus Hydrogenedentota bacterium | reverse complement strand
GCGTTTGCGGTGCGTATCGTTAATCTGTACAAGCATCTGAGTGAGAAGAAAAAAGAATTCGTTCTATCGAAACAACTACTGCGATCCGGCACGGCTATTGGCGCGTTGGTGCGCGAGGCAGATCAGGCGGAAAGCAAGCCCGACTTCATCCACAAAATGGCCATTGCCCTAAAAGAAGCAAACGAGACGGAATACTGGATTCTCCTGTTGCAGGAAAGGGGCTACCTTACCGGCATGGAAGCGGAATCCCTTCTCACTGACGATAGAGAACTTCTGAAACTGCTGACCAGCATAGTCAATTCAACAAAGCGCGGCATGGCATCGTCAAATATCCGTTCTCAGGGGTGACCGGTCATCTGACAGGCGCATCAACCGAATCCATCCGCATGACATGCGGGACGGAGCCGCGCTATTGGCCCCACGAAACGCGCCACAATCTGTTGAACGTCTTCCATTGTCAATTGTCCATTATCAATTGTCCGTTTATGACGTGTTGAATATCCCCGGGCATGCGGGGGATAATCGGAGGGTTTCCATACCGCACACAGCAACGGCATCAACAAGGAGCGCTTTCGATGGACAGACGTGATTTCCTGAAATACAGCACGGGCACTATTTTCGGACTTATGGCTGCGGGTGCCCTGTGCCCCGCCGGCCGCGCCGACGAGCCTTCGGCCAGCGATGCGCCGAAGCGCAAGGTTGCCGCATGGAAGCCCCTTTTTGACGGCAAGACGCTTGCCGGATGGAAGCCGGAAGGAAAGGCGGTCTGGACGGTAGAAAACGGCTGCATCGTAGGTGTGCAGGGACCGGGCAACGCGCCGGGCGATCTCTTCACGGAAGGGGAGTACGGCGATTTCGAACTGCGCGTCACCTACAAGATCCAGTGGCCCGCCAACAGCGGCGTCTGGTTCCGCTATCAAACGCCGGACAAGTCCTACCAGGCGGACATCCTGGAATTCAAGGACCCGGAGGCCTATTCGGGCACGCTCTATTGCCCGGGCAAGATGTTCCTCTTCATCAACAAGGCCAAGGATCTCGAAAAGCACAACGACTGGAACACCATGCTTATCCGCGCCGAAGGCGACTCGCTGGGCATCACGCTGAACGGCGTGAAGACCGGCGAGGCCCATGAGAATTCCTTCGCCACCGGCCGCATCGGTTTCCAGGTGCATCCGGGCGACGAGTTCAAGAACATGAAGGTCACCGTGCGCGAGGTTATGCTCCGCGACCTGACAAAGTAACAGGGTTTCAACGCGAAGACCGGACCAAAAGGATTTGCCGAACATGAATGACAACCAACTCACGCGCCGGGCCTTTCTGGCCGCCACGACGACGACGATGATTGCGGGGGCCTGCATGGCCCAGCCGAACACGGCGCAGGTGGTGCCCGGAAAGAAGTCCCCCAATGAGCGGGTCGTTGTGGGCGTTATCGGCCTCGGCGGGCGCTCGCGCGACATCGGAAACACCGCGCTCGGCGTGAAGCAGGCGCAAATTGTCTCGGTGTGCGACTGCTTCCAGAACCGGGTCGACCGCTACCTGGGCACGCTGGGCAAGGATCAGAACTGGAAAGGCTACACCAATTTCCGCGAGATGCTCGAGAAGGAGAAGCTCGACGGCGTGTTTGTGGAGACGACCACGCATGCGCGGGCGTGGGTGGTCTGCAATGTCCTGGCCGCCGGGGTGGACACGTACATCGAAAAGCCGATGTGCCTGACCATCGCCGAGGGCCGCGAGATGGTGAAGACCGCGCGCCATTACAACCGCGTCACCCAGGTGGGCACGCAGCAGCGCTCCATGCCGCTCAACAACTGGGCCAGCGACCTGGCGAAGAACGGCAAGCTGGGCAAGCTCAAGGAGGTGCTCGCGCCCAATTTCGTCGGCGGCAAGTTCTGGACCGCCAAGCCCGGCGAGGACCTGCCCGAAGGCGGTCCGGAGGGCTGGTGGGACGTGTGGACCAACCAGGCCGAACTCCGGCCCTACCGCCGCGAACTGCAGGAAGGCTGGGCAAACTGGCGCGACTATGACGGCGGCGGCATGTGCTTCGGCGTGTCCGGATGGGGCACGCACAGCTACGATCAGGTCCAGCGCGGTCTGGGCACCGACGAGACCGGCCCGGTCGAGGTGCTGCTCGAAGAGCCGGTGCAGGACCTTCCCGCGTGCGTCGGCGCCAAGGACCGCAAGCCCGGTCCCGATGAAACCGGCGCCGGCTATTACGGCATGGCCTGGACCACCACGGGCCCGCGCGCCAAGGTGACCATGAAATTCGCCGACGGCGTGCTGCTCAAGCTGCACCTCGACGGGGACAACGGCCCCGGACTGGGCTGCGTGTTTGTCGGCGAGAAAGGCCGTGTCGAGGTCAACCGCGACAAGATCTCGGCCGACCCGGCCGAGTTGATCACCGGCTCGGACCGTCCCCCTGCGCTCACCGTGCCCGAGACCCAGCCGCACATCGAGAACTTCATCGAATGCATCAAGACCCGCAAGCGCTGCAACGCGGACATCGAATACGGCCAGCGCGCCAGCACGCTCTGCTCGCTGGTGAACATCGCCCGTGACGTCAACCAGGTCGGCAAACCCCTCGCCTGGGACCCCGTCGCCGAGCGCTTCACCAACTGCGACGAGGGAAACAAGCTGCTCTCCAACCCCCGCCGCGCAGGATGGGAACTGCCCAAGATTGGCTAATCGAAACAAGCGGATGTGAACGTCCAGAATATCAGGGCCGCAGCGCGAAAACGCGTTGCGGCCCTTTGTGCTTCAATACTTTCCCCAAAGCCGGCGGCCGCGCGTCCCCCGCATGACGGATGGTTGCCGCACATTGAGGCGTGTTTCCCCCATCGGCATAATAAGACCCGGTGTCCATACAGGGAGAATGACAATGAGCCAGACGAGTGCTTTGCTTTGCGGGATTATCGCGGTGTTTTCCATGGCCACCCAGGCCGCCTCGAACGAAGTGACTATCGACACATCGAAAACGGGTGAACCCATATCGCCCTACATCTACGGACAGTTCATCGAGCATCTGGGCCGTTGCATTTACGGAGGCATCTGGTCCGAGATGCTGGAGGACCGCAAGTTCTACTTTCCCATAGACGGCGAAAAGCCGGGCTGGGACATGAAGAAGGGCAAGAACACCTCCTATGAGGGCGAGGGGGTGCCCTATGAGATTCTTGTGGCCTCGCCCTGGCAGCCCATCGGGCCGAAGAGTGCCGTGACGATGGACAAGACCGAGCCCTATTTAGGCGAACACACGCCGGTGGTCACTTTGGACGGGTCCGCCGAGGCGCGGGGCATATACCATCCCCGGCTCGGCTTTGTGAAGGGAAAGGAATACGCCGGATACATCGTGTTGAAAGCGGCTCCGGGCGTGAAGAAGGTCGATGTGGCCATTATGTGCGGGGAGGGGAAGAACGCCCAGTCGCTGGTCTCGCTCGACAAGCTTCAGGATTCGTACCAGAAGTACCCCCTCACGTTCACGGCGGGCGACGACACGACGGATGGCCGTTTGGAAATCCGCTGTTACGGGGCGGGCAGTCTTTGGATAGGCACCGTGTCGTTGATGCCCGCGGACAATGTCGACGGCTTCCGCAAAGACACGCTGGCGCTGCTGCGCGAACTGAATTCGCCCATCTACCGGTGGCCCGGCGGCAATTTCGTCAGCGGCTACAACTGGCGCGACGGCGTGGGCGAACGCGACAAGCGCCCGCCGCGCAAAAATCCCGCATGGACCGGTGTCGAGCACAACGATGTGGGCATTCACGAATACATGCGCTTCTGTGAACTGATTCAGACGGAGCCCTTCGTGTCGTTGAATACGGGGTTGGGCGATGCGGCTTCGGCCGCGGCCGAGGTGCAGTACATCACCGGCGCGGCGGACACGCCCGAAGGCGCGCGCCGCGCGGCCAACGGCCACGCGGAGCCGTGGAAACCGGGCTGGTGGGCCGTGGGCAACGAGATGTACGGCAACTGGCAGTTGGGCCACATGCCGCTGGAAGAGTATGTGAAGAAGCACAATGCCGTGGTGGACGCCATTCGGCAGGTGCTGCCCGACGCGAAATGCGTGGGTGTGGGCGCGGCGGGCCCGTGGAGCAAGGCCATGCTGACCGAGTGTGCCGACCACATGGGCCTGCTCAGCGAGCACCTGTACTGGCAGAAGAAAGACGATGTGCGGCAGCATGTGGCCGTCCCGGTGGAACAGATTCAGAAACTGGCCGACGCCCACCGCGGCTACCGGAAGGAACTGCCGTCGCTGGCGGGCAAGAACATCCGCGTCGCGCTGGACGAGTGGAACTACTGGTACGGGCCGAATATCTACGGCGAACTGGGCGTGCGCTATTTCATGCGCGACGCACTGGGCGCCGCCGCGGCGCTGCACACGATGTTCCGGAACAGCGACATCTATTTCATGGCCAACTACGCGCAGACGGTCAACGTCATCGGCGCGATTAAGACCACCCAGACCGATGCGTTTCTGGAGGCCACCGGCCAGGTCCTGAAGTTGTACCGGAAGGAGTTCGGCCAGATACCGATGACCGTGAAGAATGACATCAAAGGCGTGGACATCGCCGCCGCGTGGACGGAAGACCGAAAGGCGGTCACGCTTGGCCTGATGAACGCCAACGATAAAGAGGTGCAGTTCTCCCTGAAGCTCGAAGGCACCCCGCTTCCCAAGTCCGCGAAGGAATGGGTCATTCAGAACAGCGACCCCGAGGCCTGCAACGACGAGAGCCACAAAGAACGCGTGGCCATACAGGAAACAACGGCGGACCTTGCCGGCGGCACGGTCACGCTGAAGCCGTACAGCATCACGCTGCTGCGTTTGGAGAACTGAGGGCGACGGCGTCCCCTCCCTGGGCACGCCAATCTCCAGATTGGCCGGTTTGGAGGCATGATGGAATACCGGTTCGCAACAGAGCGTGACCTTGAGCTATTGGCGGAGTGGAACCATCAGCTCATTCGCGACGAGGGCCACCGCAATCCCATGCCGGTGCCCGAACTTCGGGAGAGAATGCGGGGATGGCTGAATGGCGGCGAGTACAAGGCGGTGGTCTTCGGGCCCGAGGCGAACCCGCTGGCCTATGCGCTGTTCCGGGAAGACGCCGCCGGGGTCTACCTCCGCAACTTTTCGTCCGGAGGGACCGCAGAGGCGAAGGAATCGGCCGTGAGGCCATAAACATCCTGCGAAAGGGACTTTGGCCCCCACAGAAGCGCCTGACGGTGGAAGTGTTGACGGCCAACCTCCGGGCGGTCGCGTTCTGGCGTGCCGTCGGTTACAGGGACTATTGCCTCACGCTTGAAATCACGCCCGAGAATCGAGGCCTATAGCCCCCATACCCTGTTGTTCGCCCCCTTCGGGGACGTATCCCTTTCCTGCCGTCAACCACGGGTTCCGTTTCACTCCACCCGTGGCTACTATTGTGCGGCCCCTCCGGGGCCAAAAACTGAGGGTTGCACAGTAAATCTTCCCTCCAGTTGCCCAATGGCACTTGGGAGCGGGTACAGCAAAGGGGGCGTTGCCGCTCGCGGCGCCGTCGTCCTCTGGATTCTGACTTGTGGCTTCCGGATTCTTGCCGCCCGCCCCCGTTTTGCATATTTCTGCCGTTTCATGCTACATTTTCTGTTCTTCAGACTGGTTCATTTCAACGCCCCGCAACGCGGGGATGTTTCTTTTCGGGCCACATTGAAGACGTTATACAAGGAGTTTGACGGTGCCCACGTACACCTACCGCTGCAAGAAATGCGGTCACGAGCACATGGAGTTTCACGCGATGTCGGCTGCGCCGCGGGTCCGCTGCGGTGTGTGCAAGGGCATGTGCGAGAAGCAGATAGGTTCCGGCGCGGGTATTATATTCAAGGGCAGCGGTTTCTACGAGACCGACTACAAAAAGAAGAGCGGCACGCCCGAAGGCGGCGCGGCGGGAAAGATTGCGGAAAAGTCTTCGGAGAAGACTGCGGAAAAATCCGCTGAACCGGCGGCGCCGAAGACGCCGGCCGCGAGTGAATCGGCCAAAAAGGAAAGCAAGGGCGGCAAAGCCGCCGGGTCCGGCAAGGACTGACGGCGCGCCGCAACGGCGAGGCTCCCATGAACACGGAACAAATCAAGGCGCTCAACGACGCCCACGTCATCAACACCTACGGTGCGCGGAAAATGGCCATCGTGCGCGGCGAGGGTGCGCGCCTGTGGGATGCCGACGGACGCGAATATCTCGATTTCTTTGCGGGCATCGCCGTGTGCAATCTGGGCCACTGCCACCCCAAAGTGACCGAGGCGATTTGCCGCCAGGCGGCCACGCTCGTGCACGTGTCCAACCTCTATTACATCGAACCGCAGGTGCGGCTCGCCGACCTGCTCAGCCGCCACAGCTTTGCCGAACGCTGGTTCTTCTGCAACGGCGGCGCCGAGGCAAACGAGGCGGCAATCAAGATCGCGCGCCGTTTCTGGGCGGAACAGGGCACGCCGCGTCCCGGCGTGGTCACCGCCCTGCATTCGTTCCACGGCCGCACGCTGGCCACAATCACCGCCACGGGCCAGCCCAAGTACCAGAAGGGCTTTGAGCCGCTGCTGCCGGGCGTGACCTATGTGCCCTACGACGACCTTGCCGCGCTGGAAGCGGCGCTGACGCCCGAGGTCGGCCTCGTGCTGCTGGAGCCGATCCAGGGCGAAGGCGGGGTGCGAGTGCCGGCGCCGGGCTACCTGCGCGGCGTGCGTGAACTCTGCGGCAAGACGGGCGCGCTGCTTGCCTTTGACGAGGTGCAGACGGGGCTCGGCCGCACGGGCACGCTGTTCGCCTATGAGCATGACGGCGTGACGCCGGACATCATGACGCTGGCCAAGGGCCTCGGTAACGGCGTGCCGATCGGCGCTATGGGTTGCACCGAACGCGTGTCGGCGGGCTTCGCCCCCGGCTCGCACGCGGCCACCTTCGGCGGCAATCCGCTGAGCAGCGCCGCGGCGGTGGCCACGATGGAGGTGCTCACGGAGCCCGGCTTTGTCGAGGCGGCCGCCGCCAAGGGCGAACGGCTGTTCGGCGCGCTGCGCGCGCTGGCGGCAAAGCACCCGAAGATTGTCGAGGTGCGCGGACGGGGGCTCATGGCCGGCATCGAGTGTGCCGAAGCCGTGACGCCGGCCATAAGCGCTTTGCTGGATGCGGGCATCATCTGCGGGCCCGCCGGGCCCAATGTAATCCGGTTCCTGCCGCCGCTCATCGTTTCCGAGGGCGACATTGACCACGCGGTGAGCACGCTCGACCGCGTTCTGGGAGAACTGGGATGGTAAAAGATTTCATCAGCCTGGCCGACTTCAACGGCGACGAGATCCTGGCATTTCTTGACCTGGCCGACAAGCTCAAGAAGATGGTGAAGGACGGCGCGCCGCACCCGCTGCTGAGCGGCAAGACGCTGGCGCTGATCTTCGAGAAGCCAAGCCTGCGCACGCGGCTCACCTTCCAGATTGGCATGTACCAGTTGGGCGGCAAGACGGTGTTAATCGACGATATTCTCGGCCGGCGCGAGTCCGTGTCCGACATGGCGCACAACCTGGAGCGCTGGGTGGACGGGATTATGGCGCGCACCTACCGCCATGAGCATGTGGTCGAAATGGCCCAGTGCGTGCATGTCCCCGTGATCAATGCGCTGACCGACCTCCTGCACCCCTGCCAGATCCTGGCCGACGTGCAGGCGCTGCGCGAACGCAAGGGCGCCGACCTCGGCAGCCTCAAGGTGGCCTTTGTCGGCGACGGCAACAACGTGTTCAACTCGTGGGCCAACTTCGCCCGGCGCGTGCCGATCAACCTGACGCTGGTGTGCCCGCCTGGCTACGAGGCCGACCCGGAAATCACGGCCTGCGCCCAACGCGAGGCGAAGGGTGAATTCGTAATCACGCACGACGTGTCGGCGGGTGTGCGCGGTGCCGACGCCGTGTACACCGACGTGTGGGCGAGCATGGGCCAGGAGGACGAGGCCGCCGCGCGTGCGGAAATCTTCGCCGACTACCAGGTCAACGCCAAACTGATGGCGCTGGCGAAGCCGGATGCGGTGTTTATGCACTGCCTGCCCGCGCACCGCGGCCAGGAAGTGACCGACGAAGTAATCGACAGTGCGCGGTCCATTGTCTTTGATCAGGCCGAGAACCGGCTGCACGCGCAGAAGGCCGTGCTGGCCACGCTGCTGCGCGGCGGGAAACAGGCCATTTAACCGCAAAGAACGCAAAGAGCGCAAAGAAAAAGGAACACGACATGAGCGCCAAGATTAAGAAGATTGTGCTGGCCTATTCAGGCGGTCTGGACACGTCGATCATCCTGAAGTGGCTGCAGGAGGCCTACCAGGCCGAGGTGGTCGCCTATATCGCCGACGTGGGCCAGGGCGAGGAACTGGAGGCGGCGCGCGTCAAAGCGCTGAACACCGGCGCGGTTGAGGCCATTGTGGGCGACCTCAAGGAGGAGTTCGTCCGCGACTTCGTGTTCCCGGCCATGCGCGCCAACGCCATGTATGAGGGCAACTACCTGCTCGGCACCAGCGTGGCCCGGCCCATCATCGCCAAGGGGATGATCGAGGCGCTGCGCGCCACCGGTGCCGACGCGGTGTCGCACGGCGCGACCGGCAAGGGCAACGATCAGGTGCGCTTCGAGCTGACCGCCATGGCGATGGAGCCGGGCGTGCGCATCATCGCGCCCTGGCGCGACCCGCTGTGGACGCTCAACTCGCGCGAGAAGATGGTGGCCTACGCGCAGGAGCACGGCATCCCCGTGCCCGTCACCAAGGCCAAGCCCTACTCGTCCGACCGCAACCTGCTGCACATCTCCTTCGAGGGCGGCATCCTCGAAGACCCGTGGAATGAGCCGCCCGAGGACATGTTCGTGCTGAGCACCTCGCCCGAAAAGGCACCCGACACGGCCACCTACGTCGAGGTCGAGTTCGACAAGGGCACGCCCGTCGCCGTCAACGGCGAGAAACTCGGCCCCGTCGCACTGCTGACCAAGCTCAACGCGCTGGGCGGTGCCAACGGCGTCGGCCGCGTGGACATGGTCGAGAACCGCTTCGTGGGCATGAAGTCGCGCGGCGTGTATGAGACGCCCGGCGGCACCATCCTCTACGCCGCGCACCGCGCCGTCGAATCGCTCACGATGGACCGCGAGGTCATGCTCCAGCGCGACCTGCTCTCCCCGAAAATCGCCCAGCTCATCTACAACGGCTTCTGGTATTCGCCCGAGATGGAGGCGCTGATGACCTACGTCGACAAGAGCCAGGAGAACGTGACCGGCACCGCCCGCCTCAAGCTGTACAAGGGCACCTGCACGGTGGTCGGCCGCAAGGCCGAAAAGACGCTCTACGACACCAAGATCACCACCTTCGAAGAGGACGAGGGCGCCTACGACCAGTCCGACGCCACCGGCTTCATCCGGCTCAACGCCCTGCGCCTCCGCGTCCGCAACAAGGCGGGTTTCTTCAAGGCCTGAGCCGAGGCACACAAAAACAACCCTTGCGGCGCCCTCCAAGCCAAATGGCCTGGGGGGCGTTCTTGTTTGGGTGCTTCCAGACAGACATGGATTCTTGAAGGGTCGTGCTATAATTGGGCGGAAAAGGAACACTGTCATGTCATTGCAGATAGCTCCGGACAAAGTCGCCGTGGAGTTGTTCTGCAAGGCCAATCACATTGTTTGGATGGCCTTTTTCGGGTCTGTGACCACAGACCGGTTCACGGCCAGCAGCGATGTTGATGTTCTGGTGACCTTTGATCCGGACCACGTGCCGGGGCTTTTTGCCGTGGCCCGGATGGAGCGGGAACTCGGCGACATCCTCGGAAGGAAGGCGGATTTGCGCACCCCCGAAGACCTGAGCGACCTGTTCCGCGACCGGGTGCTGCGGGAGGCTGTGGTGCAGTATGCTGCCTGACTGAGAGGGTCAGAGGTTCACGAAGGCAGGTTGTAGCTTATCTTGCCATCAGTTATTTCGATTACCTTTCTCTTCTGCAGTTCCTTGATGATTGTTGCGATTTGCTCTTCGCAAGGTTGTCCTGCGAACAGCACCTTTATGCTGCTCGCAAGCGTCCTCTCAGTACGCGGTCGCGCCCCTTTGCTTAGTTTTTCAATACACACCTCAATCTGCCCAGTAGTTGCTTGCATTTTGACCAGTGGAATTTCGTCGACTGCCGAGCTTCTCCTGCAGAGAATCTTCTGTTCTTTGAGATGTTTAATGAGTGGGTCAAATCCGGTATCTCTTGAAATTATATGGAAAAAGCTATCCGCAGATTCCGCCGCAAGCCGGCCAATGTAATATGCGATGTGGAAATCGAGGGCGTTCTTACCATTGCCCTCGATCTGGATGTACTCCGCATCCGAGCCGAATGCCTGAAGCGCTTTAGCCACATCTACTGCAATCTTCTGGTTTGCCCCAACAAAAACCTTTATCTTGAACAGCCCTCCCCGCAATAGTTGCATATTGTCAGGCTGCACGTTTTCAAAATCCACCAGCACGTAGTTTGTTTACATGTGCAAGCAATCCGTTTCGTCCGTTACATTTGACCCTGACTGTTTGTTCCGCGACGACTCTTGCGGTTAGGCATCAAGAAAATCTGTCCAGAACTCTATCTTCTTTATGGGTGTTGTGAGTACCAGTTTATGCCCCGGTTGCCTAATAAACTCGTTTTCCACGTATTCAACAAGGTTTGCGCCGTAATAGATGATGTCTGTCTGATGAATAGAAAACACTGGGTTTCCCCATTCGTTTGGCCTGTCCGGCAGGAACCGGTGCGAGTAGAGTGGAATCATTTTCGGCGCCTGCTCGAACAAGTCGCGGGCCTTTTTGAAACAGGCTTCAAGTTCCTTCGGTTTCTCACCCCAACTGTCCATCCAGACATGGTTGTGTTCAATATCAAAGCAAATACCGTCAAATATCCATTCCGCAGACCGCCGAAACGCTTCAGCGCCCTCGGACCTCCAGTCCACCCATGTTGGCAATGCATTTTGAAGTAGGAACCGCAGGTCCGGCGGAAACAGAATCCCCCCGTCCCGTTCGATGCGTGCTATTTCGCGGTCTGAAAGACCGCGGTCGAACTTCATTCCTTTTGCCTTCCGGCGCTCCACCATTTCTATGAGTCTCTCTTCATATACCATGGTTCGTCCTTTCAATTGCTTTGGCCGAGCCTGCGAAAGCTACGCCAAGCTAATCCCCCAAATCTGTTTCTCTTCGGCCTCTTTCACATGGCCAGTAACTTTTATCTCTTTCAGCCATGAAATCCTCCGGGAAATGCTCCAAACTCTGCGCCAGTATATCCCAACCCTTGTTCTTGGAAAACAACACCACCATATCGCCAGTACGGTTTACAAACACCTCATCGTCTAAAACTGATTTTCCTTGGGCAGGCGCACAACCTGGCTGCCCCTATTGGTAAATATCTTGGCGGTATTCATGGCACAGACTCCTTCCTGTATACGAGTCCGGATATGCCCCACCCAAGACAACGACAAGATACCTGATGTACCGTCCTGGAAACCCGGCCCTTCCAGCGCCGGATTGTGGAAGGGTCAAGGACTTCCTGGCACACAAGAGCGCTTTCGGGAAGACGGCCTAACAGTATCCATGCAGAAGAGTTGGTCGGTGTGGAATTCTCAAGCCTGCGCTCCAAGGAGACTGGCGTCGCCCCCCTACCCGGACCGGCTCGCCGCAGCCGCGCGACCTTTAGGCGGATGCTTTTCTTGCGCATCGCCATCCCGTAGAATGGGGCCATAACTACGGCGACAACAGGAGGGCCGGTGATGTCCAAATACGTGCTTGCGCTAGACCAGGGAACGACGAGTTCGCGGGCGATTCTGTTTGACCGGGGTGGCCATGCGGTGGCGACGGCGCAGCGGGAGTTTGAACAGCTCTTTCCGCAGCCCGGCTGGGTGGAACATCGTCCGGAAGACCTGTGGTCGACGCAGTCGGCCGTGGCGGCGGAGGCGATGCAGTTGGCGGGCGCGGTGGCCGGCGACGTTGCCGCCATCGGCATCACCAATCAGCGCGAGACAACACTGGTCTGGGACCGGGCCACAGGCCTGCCGGTCTACAATGCCATCGTCTGGCAGGACCGCCGCACGGCGGGACTCTGTGACGAACTGCGTGCGGCCGGTCTGGAGGACCTGTTTCGCGCCAAGACTGGGCTGCTTCTGGACCCCTATTTCTCGGGCACGAAGCTGCGCTGGATATTGGACAACGTGCCGGGTGCGCGGGAACGGGCACAGCAGGGCGAACTGGCCTTTGGCACGGTGGACACCTGGCTGGCTTGGAACATTACCGGCGGCGCGGCACATGTGACCGACGCGTCGAACGCATCGCGCACGCTGCTGTTCAACATCCACACGGGCGACTGGGACGACGAACTGCTGACCGCGCTGGATGTGCCGCGGGCGATGCTGCCCGAGGTGCGCGATTCTAGCGGCGTTGTCGGCACGGCTGCGGCGGATTTCGCGGCAGCGGGCGCGCCGCTGGCGGGGATGGCGGGCGATCAGCAGGCGGCGCTCTTCGGCCAGATGTGCATCCGGCCGGGCATGGTCAAGAACACCTACGGTACGGGCTGCTTCATGCTGCTGCATACGGGCGAGCAGGCCGTGCCGTCGAAGAACCGGCTGCTGACCACGGTGGCGTGGAAACGCAACGGCCGCATGGAGTACGCACTGGAGGGCAGCGTGTTCATTGCCGGCGCCGTGGTGCAGTGGCTGCGCGACGGCCTTGGCATTATCAAGAGCGCGTCGGACATCGAGGCACTGGCGCGCAGTGTGCCCGACAGCGGCGGCGTGTACCTCGTGCCTGCGTTCGCGGGGCTCGGTGCTCCCCACTGGGACGCCTATGCGCGCGGCATCATCGCCGGGCTGACCCGCGGCACGAACTCCGGTCACATCGCCCGCGCCGCACTGGAAGGTATCGCCTACCAGGTGGCCGACGTGCTGGAGGCCATGGCCGCCGATGCGGGTTTCGACGTGACCGAACTGCGCGTGGACGGCGGCGCGGCCGCCAACAACCTGCTCATGCAGTTTCAGGCCGACCTGTTGGGTGTGCCCATTGCCCGGCCCCGGGTGCTGGAAACAACGGCGCTCGGCGCGGCCTATTTGGCCGGGCTGGCCACCGGTTTTTGGACAGACATCACGGAAACCGCCGAACACTGGCAGGAGGAAAGACGGTTCATCCCTTCCACAAGCGCCGATCTTCGGCAGCATCTTCGGGCGGGCTGGAACAAGGCGCTGGACCGCGCCAAGGCCTGGCAGGAATAAGAGGGGCGTGCGCGCGGTTTGACATACTGGACCGAAAGGGTAATAATTACTTTGAAGGTCGGGATGGCGGTGTTTACCGAAAGGCTGACGCATGAACATATCCGCACGGTGTGAATACGCCTGCCGGGCGATGGTGGAACTTTCGTTGTGCCATCGCAAAGGCGGCATACTGACGGCGCAGGTGATCGCCACGCGGCGCCACATTCCCGAGAAGTATCTGGTGCACATTCTCCTGCAATTGAAGCGTTCGGGGCTGGTGCACAGCGTGCGCGGCGCGCAGGGCGGCTACAATCTGGCCCAGGACCCGGAGCAAATCAATCTGCTGCACATCGTGGAGGCCATTGACGGCCCAATTCTGGAACCGGCCCCGGTGGATGACGGGCATGGTCTCGAACTTCGCGGGCTCTGGAAGGCCGTGGCGGGCAGTATTGGCGATGCAATGCGCGCCACCACGCTGCGGCGCATGACGGACATTGTCGCGCCGTCAGACATGTATTACATTTGATTTGGAATCGGGTGTTAGGAATTAGGAATAAGGCAGGCGAAAAGATGGGAGTAGCGGAGGGAGTTGCCTGTCTTTTGAAGAGCTTGAAAGCGCGGTGACTCGCGCCTTTTATCATCCTATTTGCCTGGGAGCAGTACATCATGACCATTTCTTTTGACGATGAACCCAAGAGCAACGCCCTGCGGCTGTTGATGGAGCAGTATGTGGGCCGGGCCCAGTCGACGTGGACACCCACGCAGGCGGTGATAACCCGCGCCAAAGGCCGTTGCCTGTGGACGGCCGACGGCCGGCGTCTGATCGATTTCACGTCGGGCGTGCTGGTGTCGAACATCGGCTATGCCCACCGCGGCTTCGAGCGGCGCATGGCGGGCTACTGCAAGGGCCTGCCGCGAAATGCCTACAACATGGTCACCGAGGTGCAAATCGAGGCTTCGCGCCGGCTGGTCAAGAGCATGCGCGGCAATGCCCAAGCGCAGCAGACGCTCTGGGCGGCCAGCGGTTCCGAGGGCATCCAAAAGGCGATGTGGGCGGCGATGCACCACCGCCCCGAACGGCACATCCTGGTGGCCACGCGCGGCGGATTCCACGGCAAAAAGGGACTGGCCGCGGATGTTTCGGGCGAGCGCAGTGCCAACCCCAACGTGCGCTTTATCTCGTTTCCCATGGGTGGCGGCGAGCCGGAGTCGTTTTACCGGGCCGAACTGGATGCGATCTGGCGCGAGGCCCCGGACAAGGTGGCCCTGCTGATCACGGAGCCCTATCTGGGCGCGAAGGGGTCCTTCCACCCGCCGAAATGGTATCACCGGATGCTGGAGCAGTGGTGCCGCGAGCATGATGTGCCGTTCATCTTCGACGAGGTGCAGGCCTGTTTTGGCCGCACGGGCAACATGTACGCCTGGCAGAGCTACGGCGTGCAGCCGGACTTGGTGGTGCTGGGCAAGGGCGTGGCGAGCGGCGTGCCCGCTTCGGTCGTTGTGGGCCGTGCCGACCTGATCGGCGCGCTCGGTTACGGCGAGGCGTCGGACACCTTCTCGGGCGTGCCCGAGGCGTGCGCGGCCGTGTGCGCCACACTGGACGTGTTCAAGGACGAGAACGTGGTTGCCCATGCGCGCCGCGCCGCCAAATGGCTGCGCAGGGGGCTCGAATCACTGCAGAAGAAATATCCCTTCATGGTCGAGATCCGCGGGGAAGGGCTCGTGTTCGGCCTGGACATGGCCGATGCCGGCACGGCGGACGCCTGCGTGGTGGAGGCCTACCGCGCCAGGCCAAAGCGCGGCGTGCATCTTCTGGGCCCGCTCGCCGGCAAGGTGCTCCGCGTCAGTCCGCCGCTCACCATAACCCGCGACGAGGTGGACGAGGCGGTGGAACTGCTGGCCGGGGCCTGGTCGCGCATCGGCTGATTTCGAAAATAAAACTTGAAGTCTGTCCCCTTGTGGAGTACCGTATGCGTTTGTTTTTCGTGTGTTTTTGACTTTTTTGCCGTTGGCACGATTCCCCCGTCCAAATCCCTGTCGGACCTGGAAAGCGGGTTGCCTGCCAGCGCAATGTACCCGATGAGGACCATCACATGAAGCGTATTTTCGTGTTTGCAATGCTGCTGGCGGCGCTGTGCTGCCTTGGCGCGGTGGCACAGGACGGTTCCAACGCAAAGCCGGCCGACCCCGCTGCGGCGGCCCCGGCCAACCAGGAGAAGAGCGCGGTGACGCTGAAAAACGATGTTGATAATATGAGTTACGCCATTGGCGTGCAGATTGGCAAGAGCATCAAGAGCGGCGGCATCGAAATCAATCCGGATGTCGTTATCGGCGCCCTGGGCGACGTGTTCAAAGACCGTGCCCTTGCCATGACCGACCAGCAGATGATGGAAGCCCAGATGAAGCTTCGCGACCAGGTGACGGCCAAGCGCGCCGAGCAGAAGAAGGCCGATGACGAGAAGCGCAAGGTCGACGGCGACAAGAACATCAAGATTGCGGAAGACTTCCTTGCCGCGAACGGCAAGAAAGAGGGCGTCAAGACCACGGCCAGCGGCCTGCAGTACTCGGTGATGACCGAAGGCACCGGCGCGAGCCCCAAGGCGGACGACGAGGTGACCGTGCACTACAAGGGCACGCTCCTTGACGGCACCGTGTTCGACAGCTCCTATGACCGCAAAGAGCCGGCCACGTTCACCGTGAAGCAGCTCATCCCCGGCTGGGTCGAGGCGCTGCAGCTCATGAAGGAAGGCGGCAAGTACAAGCTGTTCATCCATCCGAAGCTCGCCTACGGCGATCGCGGCGCCGGCGAGATTCCGGCGAACTCGGCGCTGATCTTCGAAATGGAACTGCTCAAGATTAAGACGGGCAGCCCGTCGGTCGAGATCAAGGCCCCCGCGGGCAGCCAATGATCAGGCCCTAATCATGAACTTTCGCCGGCCGCTCGGAACACTCCGGGCGGCCGGTTCCTGTTTGGGGAATGGAAATAGTGTATTTCTTGGCGGCGGAGGCGCCCATGCCTTAATATGGTCATGCAGTCGGGTGCATCCGCGTCCCGGCCAAACAACCGGCCCCGAATCTGAACACGGAAATTGCCAAACCCCGGCGAGGAGACCCTGCGATGGAAGCCAACGGAAGCAGCACAAACGCGACACGCCGCGACTTTTTGAAGACTGCAGGCGCGCTGGGCGCGGGACTGGTCGCCTCGGGCGTTGCCACCCCGGCGCACGCGGCGGACGCCGCCCCGCGAAAAATGGAAACGCTGGCACTGAACGGCGGGCCCAAGGCAATCACGGCCCCCGCGGCCGACGCCACGAAGTGGCCCCTCTACGGTGACGAGGAAATCGACCTTGTTTCCAAACTGTTGCGCAACCCCGGCTACGGTCCCATTGCGGAGTTCGAGGACGCTTGGAAGGCGCACTTCGGCAGTCCCTTCGCCAAGGCCCACTGCAACGGCACCAGCGCGCTGACCTCCATGCTGTTCGCCTGCGACTATCCCGAGGGCAGCGAGATCATTGTGTGCAACTACAGCACCTGGTTCCCGCTGGTGCCCATGCGCCTGTTCGGACTGGTGCCGGTGCTGGTGGACGCCAATCCCCGCACCATGAACATTGATTTGGAGGCCTTCAAGAAGGCCATCACCCCCAAGACGCGCGCCGTGCTCGCCGTGCACTGGTACGGCATGCCCTGCGACCTGGAGGAGATCGGCGCGATCGCCAAGGAGCACGGCATCGACGTGCTTGAGGACGCCAGCCACGCCCACGGCGCCAAGGTGAAGGACACCTACATCGGCAACTGGGGCCGCATGGCCGGGTTCAGCCTCCAGTCGACCAAGCCGCTGCCCGCCATCGAGGGCGGCATCGGCGTGTACAAGGACCGGGGCGACTACGAGCGCGCCGTCACCTACGGCAACTACGACCTGCCCGGCAGTTTCCCCGAGGACAGCCCCTACCGCAAGTACCAGGGCACGGCGCTGGGCTCCAAACTGCGCATGCACCCCGTGTCCGCCATCCTCGCCCGCATCCAACTGCGCGACCTGGAAAAACGCAATGCCGAAGGCGTGGCGCAGATGAAGACGCTCAACGACCACATCACCCAGTTGCCCGGCCTCACCGCGCAGTACGAGGGCCCAGGTATCCACCGCGTGTTCTACTCCCGCAACTTCCTGTACGTTGACGCGAAGAAGTCGGGCATGAGCCGTGACAAGGTTGTGGAGGCGCTCAAGGCCGAGGGCATGGACGTGGCCGCGTACACCCTGAAACTTCAGCACGAATACACCGTCTACAAGGAAGAGAAGTGGTGGCGCCACATGCCCGTGCTGGGCGAATCCTTCCCCGCCTGCGATGAACTCAACGGCAAGACCATCTCGCTGCCCTACTTCACCTCCGCCCAGCCCGAACTGGTCGAACAGTACGCCACCGCCTTCGAAAAGGTCTGGGCCCACAAGGACAGTCTCGGCAAGGCGTAAATAGCCGGACAACCTAAACATATAAGTCTTTCATAGGTAGTTACTTACGAAAAAGTTATGCAAATCGGAACTGTTAGTTGCGATTTGCATAACTTTTCTCTATACTGAAGCCATGGTTCCCCGAAAAATTACAGCCGAACTGGTTCACGCCGCCGCAGACTACCCCGTCGTGACCATTCTTGGGCCACGCCAAGCGGGCAAAACTACGCTGGCACGCATGGCCTTTCCAGACAAGGCGTATCTTTCGCTTGAAAACCCGGATGTCCGCATGGCCGCCGAAGCTGACCCCCGGGGGTTCTTGGGACAGGTGCCGGATGGGGCCGTATTGGACGAGGTGCAACGCCTTCCTGAACTGCTTTCGTACATTCAGGGCATTGTGGACAGTTCCAAACGCCGCAGTCTGTTCATTCTGACCGGAAGCCATCAGCCGGAACTGCATCAGGCAATCAGCCAGTCCCTCGCGGGACGCACGGCTGTCCTTACCCTCTGGCCGTTCTCGGTGGCCGAACTCCGCCATTACCGGACCGACTGGGACCCGTTCGAACTCATTGTGCGGGGCGGATTTCCCCGGCTTCATGAGGAGGGACTTGACCCGCGCCGTTTCTACAGCAATTACCTGCAAACCTATGTGGAGCGTGACGTGCGGGCGTTACTTCAGGTGCGCGACTTGTCGCAGTTCCAGAAGTTCCTGGTGCTGCTGGCGGGTCGGGTCGGCCAGGTAGTCAACTACGCTTCGTTGTCCAATGATGTGGGCGTGTCCAGTACGGTGCTGCGGAACTGGCTGAGCGTGCTTAAGGCGTCCTACCTGGTGTTTGAACTGTCCCCGTATTTTGCGAATATACACAAGCGGGTGGTGAAGTCGCCCAAACTCTACTTCACCGATACCGGGCTGGCGGCATTCCTGCTCGGCATCCATGACGCCGACCAGGCCAGGCGTGACCCGCTGCGCGGCGGGCTCTATGAGAACCTGATCATCGCCGACATTCTCAAGGGGGCATACAACAGGGGCATCCGGCCCGAACTCTATTTCTACCGCGATTCCAATGGCAACGAGGTGGACTTGCTGATCCGGGAAGGGGGCGTGCTGACTCCGGTGGAGATTAAATCCTCCGAGACCTTCTCAGCGAATTTCCTCAAGGGACTGGAAAGGTTCCGGGCATTGCAGGCGGACCGTGTCGCTGAAGGCGCGGTACTCTACGGGGGAGAACAGCGGCATAACGTGCGCGGTGTCCGGGTGTTTAATGCGCTTGACGTGGAGGATATCTGGGGCAAACTCACATCCGGTACCGGGGATTGACGCCAACGGCAGTATCTGCTACATTGCGAATCTTGGATGGATTCCACAACGCCACCTAATGGGATAGGCAACAAGAGGGTTGAAGCATGGAGGATGTTTCGGCTGTGACTGGCGCCTTCGGTTCCGCCCCGTCAGCGCCCAGAACCAGCCCACACACGTATTCCCCAGAAAACGCACTGTGGTTCCTGGGCACGATGCTTCTAGGCACCTTGTCCCAAGTCCCCAGACAGTTCACCCTACCCTCGATACTGTCAACGGCTATTGACATACTCTTGCCGTTCTCCGTCGTCTTCCTAGCTTTTCAGGCAAGAATCGCGACCAAACAAAAACGGCGAACCCTGAAGTATAACGCGCAGCGGCAATGTTTCACCGTCACGAACTTTTCCTTGCTCCATGCAGTAAGCCCCACTTCTGATTTCCGCGTGGGCGATGTTAACAAAGTCTGCGTTGACACCAGCAACCTGTTTAACATTAGGTACTTTAAGATACGCCTGCTGGACAAGCGCAACCGCAATCTTACGTCCGTAATATACAGCACTGAATGTTCCCTTGTCCCCAAACTGCTCAGGGAGTTATGCAATGCCAATAACATTCAGTATTCGGAGGGGTCCTTCAATGCATTGGGGACGGTGTTACCCTTGCTACTTCATATCGCAGCATGGGCTGCCGTCGTCGTTGGCATTACAGCGGTGTACCCGGTAGTCATCAAGTAGGTGCCGACTGCGGCGAGGGGTGTCTCCAAGCGCCGGCTGTCAAATTGCACGTGGTGAAATATGGGTTCAGGAGCAACTGTGATGATGATTACGCTGCCAAGGTCATGTAGGACAGCCGGGTTCGCCCGATATTCTCTGACGGCCCTCCCAGGCCGACAGCCGGGGGCGGCTGTCCTACATAACTTGGCAGCTTTCATTTATCGAACCGGAATTGTTTACATTGTTCTCACCTGCCTACTGTTTGCCTTCGTTGCCGATGCGACCGTCCCCACCTTTCAGAACCTCATGGACCCGTCGGTGTTTCCCGAGGCGCAGCGAGGGTTGGTGGTGGAGTCGGTGGTGAAGAAGGACGAAGTCGTCACCATCACGACCACCGGCGCGGTGATGGTGCTGGATGCAAAGAGCGGGACGGTGGCATTTCGGCAACGGATTGGCGGGGAACGCCCCGTGGCCATGCTGTATCTGGGCACGCCGCTGGCGGGGGTGAAGGTCACGCACAGCGGCGCGGGCTTTGCGCGGGTGACCATTGACGAACCCAAGGCAACCATCCGCGTCAATGGCGATTCGCTGTTCATGCTCCAGGTGCATGCGCCGCTGCGCGCCGCGGTGCGCACGGAGATTGCTCCGGCGTGGAATGCGTCTTGGAAGACGAACCACCTGATTGTGGACGAACTGGGCGGGTTCGGGTTGTACTGTTCGGAACCCGAATTGACGGACCATTATGACCCCTATGGCAGCCCTGTCGTGTCCTGTGACCTGCCGGAAAATGCGGTGCTGGCCGTGGGGGTGTGCCCACCCAAGCCCTACGACTGGGAAAGGTCGCTGCGCGAGCAGGTGATCTGGCATTGGTCGAACGTGACCTCCTACCCGCCCGACGAGGACCTGCGCGCCTGGAAGCCTTGCGGAAATGTGGTGCTGCTCCAGTCGGAGGTGATGCTCTGGAAGGATTGGAACCTGGATTTCGTGCCCCGTCTCGGGATGGATGAATGGACGCGCGTCCGCAATACCATTCACGGCATGGACATGCCGTTCATCGTGTACACGAGCCCGTTCTACTTCCTCAAGGGCACGTCGCAGGAGAAGAACGCCGTCAACGACAAGCCGGGCGTGTGCCCCGGCGCGATTGTCAACGGCGAGAACATGGACCTGTTCCTGGATGCGATCACGCGGGTAATGAAGGAACTCAAGCCCGACGGGCTCTACTTCGACGGACAGTACGCGGAGAACCCGGCGGCGCTGTACGCGCTGGCGCGGCACAGCCGCCGGATTATCGGCGAGAACGGCATCCTCGAATGGCACACCACGGTCGAACTGGGAGCGTGGGGCTCGCTGATGTACATGCCCCAGGCCGACGCGTACACGGATATCCAACTGCGCGGCGAGGGCTCGGATCGGCTTTACGGTGACTTCGACTACCTGCGCTATTTC
>CAIJOU010000040.1 GCA_903822375.1 Candidatus Hydrogenedentota bacterium | reverse complement strand
TGCGCTGAGTTGTCTTTTCGTTCAAACCGCATAAGGCGCAAAGTGGGCCGCCGTTTGCCGGCTACTGCCCCATCAACTGTTCGACCTGCTCCGTGAACTCCTGCCAGGAGACGAACACATGCTCCGCGCGGGTCTTTTCCATGTACCGCGCGTTGACGCCCGCAAAAAGCCCCGCCCTGCCGCCGAGCGCACGCACACCGTCGATGTCGGTGTATTCGAGGTCGCCGAGGTGAAACAGTTCGTCCGGCGCGACGCCGAGCGCCTCGGCCGTACGGGTGAACATGACTGCCCGGGGTTTGGAGACGCCCACCTCGTCGGAAAAGGTCAGGCAGCCCAGGTACGGCAGGAATCCGTCGCGCTCCAGCAGCACACGCAGACTGGACCCGGGGCTGATGCCGGTGTCTGAGATGACGCCGACGGGCACGCGCGCGGCGGCGGCGCGCACCGCGTCCAGGGCACCCTCCACAGGTATGGGTGGGTGTTCGAGAATGATGGTTGCAAAGAAGGAGGCCAGTTCCTCGGACAGGTCATCCGAAAGGGTTGTTCCCAAAGCCGCGGTGGCGAGGCGGACGGCGTCGTGCGGCGTAAGCGTGCGCTGTTCGGCGGTGTGCACCCGCCCAAACTCGCCGGCCGCGTCGAGGAGCACGCGCTCCGCATCGGCCAGCGGCGTGCCGGTCGCGTCGGCCAGGGCAAGGGCGCGCTTGCGCATGCGGATGCCGCCGGCCGCCTCGATCTCGCGGTACAGCGTGCCCCAGAAGTCAAAAGTGACGGCGCGGATGCTCATTCGTCGCGGTACCTGTCCGTGCCAAGGCCGTGGCGCGCAATCATCTCACGAACCTCGGCCAAACGCGCCTCCGACACGCCCTCGACGCGGTGGCCGATCTTGCGCGCCGGCGTGCCCCCCCAGATTTCCAGCGGGGGCACGTCGTCCAGAACGATGCTGTGGTGGGCAATGATGGCCCCCTCATGAATGGTGACCCCCGGCCCGATATAGCATGAACTGCCCACGAAGCAGTTGTCGCCAATGGTGATCGGCCGGGCCTCCACCACGGCTTCTTTCGGCGCCAATGCATTGCCCATGAGCGGCACCATGCTGTCGCACAGCACGGTGTACTCGGCCACGGCGGTGTAGCTGCCGATGCGGATGACCGTCCGGGCGTCCACCAGGCAGCCCCAACTGCACCCGCAACGGCTGCCGAAAAGGATCCGGCCCCCGTCATGCGCGCGAAGCGTCACGTTGTTGCGCAGACGGCAGTGGTCCCCCATCTCGACATGCCCCTCGATGTGCAGGTCGGGGATGGGGAAGCGGGCGTGCACGCCCAACCGCGCGAACTTGCGCGCGTGCTTCCAGGTAAACCACATTCGGCTAATACTGTTCATGATCGCGATCCAGAGAAAACCCGCCCCGCGGCAACGGGGCCGCAAAGGCGGGCATATAGTTCAGCGGGCATGCACACGGTTCAGGTTACTGGCTGACGTAGATCCACGGCCCGGTACCGTTCGGCGTGTCGCAGGGCAATTCGTTGTTACACGCTTGGTTGGTCGGTGCCACCTTGTAGGTCAGCTTGCCCTCGCCTTCCTTGGTGCGCGTGTTGAAGTCGAAGTCCAATTTGCCGTTCGCGTTCAGGTCGCGCGTGGCCAGGAAGTAGGTGCGTAGCGCGGCAAGGTGGTATGCGACACGCGAATTGCTGGCCGTCTGAAAGTACGGCTGATCGTCAAGCAAGCCGAAAGTACTGCCCCCTGGACCGACGCTAATCAACACGAAAGCGTCGTATTTGGTCGGCGGGAAACTATCATCCCTCAAGCCCGTCGCTTCGGAATCCCATGTTGTCGCGAGGAAATCACCCTTGTTGATCCAGTACTTCGCCGCCCGTTTCGCCTGGGTGCTATTGACCGGCACGTAGATGAAGGGCCGCGGCTGCTTGGCCAACTGGCGTCCCATCTCAACCTGCAAGGCAGCGGCGTTTGTACCAACGTACCGGGGCAGGCCCTGATCGAACACCCACGGCCCTTGGGGGGTCTTGTGTCCGGTCGGTCCAAATTCGAGCAGGCTCAGCTTTCCGTCGCGGTTGGTGTCGTACGATTCGGAGAACTCGTCGTAAAGTCCAGATTCGCCGTGGTGCTTCAAAAGCGCCATGTAGGGGCGCAGATGGTAGTAGGTCTCATCCAACACCGGATCGCTCGGGGCTGGGGGTACTTGGCCAAGGCCAATAAAGCCGTAGGCGGGCGGATAGCTGCCTCTCTTGTTGTCCGTCGAATAGGCGACCAATGCGGTGTTGATCTGCCGTATCGCGTTGACCATGCGGCTAATCTTGGCCCGCTCAATCATGCGCGGACCCACGGTGAACACCATGCCCGCCAGTATGGCGATGATGGCAATCACGGTCAGCAATTCAATCAGTGTAAAACCCGCTCTTCGTGTGGCATTCATGGCTTCTGTCTCCGGTGGTCCCCACGTTGACGCCCAAGTTTATGATACCACGTGGGTTAGGGGGCGTCAATATCTCTTGACAATTTCTGTCATCCGCGCCGACTCAAATCCAGACATCTTTCGCACCCTGTACCCCCGCTCCGTCATTCCCGCGCGGGCGGACATCCAGTCCTTATTTGGCCCCACGCCCGCGCAATGCCCCTGCTCAGGGAATTGTCTGGGTGTGCGGATGTTCTTGGTCCCCCCTTGAGGGGGGTGCCGCGAAGCGGCGGGGGGTGTATGCCCTGCACGGGCCTGCAATGTCCCTGCTCCGAGGATTACACCCCCCGCCCACCTGCGGCGGAGGCACTCCTCCCTCCAGGGGGGACCTGACCCGACAGCACTCTTTGGGTCGTGAATGCGGCTCCATTCTCATGGCTTCTGAGTGGAACAACGGCTCGTGTCGACTGGATTCTGACGCCCGCGCCCGGCTTTTCCCGGTGCGTTGGCCGGATTCCCGCCAGGACAGTATATTATCGTGTAGAATACCGCCGCTGGAGAACCCCATGAACAGTCTTTTCGCCGCATACCCGGCATTGCGCAACGCAATGCCCTGCGTTGACCTTGCCGTGCTGCCCACTCCGGTGGAGCCGCTGCCGTCCCTCTGCGGGGGGGCGGGGGCCGCATCGGTGCATGTGAAGCAGGACAACCTCACTTCCCCCGTCTATGGCGGGAACAAAGTGCGCAAGCTGGCCCTACTGCTGGGTGCCGCCCGAGCGCGCGGTGCGCGGTCGGTCATCACCTTTGGCGGGGCCGGCTCGAACCACGCCCTCGCCACGGCCCTCTTCGCCTCCCGGTTGGGCATGCACTGCCGCAGCATCCTTGGCCCGCAGCACAACGCCCATTCGGTGCGGCGCAACCTGCTCGCCGCCCTGCGCGCCGGGGCCATCCTCTGTCCCTGCGCCTGGCGCGACACGGCAAAGGAGGCGCGGCAACGTTTCTTTGAGGCGGCGGACGAGGATGGTCTCTTCCCGTCCGTCATTCCGCCGGGCGGGTCGTCTCCCTTGGGCGCGGTCGGCTTTGTGGATGCCGCTTTTGAACTTCGGGCGCAGGTACGTGCCAGGGTGTTGCCTGAACCACATGTTATATATGCGGCCTCGGGAACCATGGGCACCTGCGTTGGGTTGGCGCTGGGACTGGCCGCGGCGGGCATGGCCACCCGCGTCGAGGCGGTGCGGGTAACGACCGACCCCTACACGGGCATGGCGCATGCCCGGGCGCTGTTCCGCGCCTGCAACCGCCTTCTCCGCGAAGCCGACCCCGGATTCCCCGACTGCCCCTTCCCGGAGGACCGGTTTCACATCCGGGAGGAGTTCTTCGGCGGGGAGTATGCACTCTACACAAATGCGTCCGTGGCGGCGGTGCGCCGGGCGCGGGAGGACGGGGGAATCCGCCTGGAAGGCACTTACACCGGCAAGACCTTCGCCGCCCTGCTCCACGACGCCGATTCAGGCGCGCTGCGCGGCAAACAGGCTGTATTCTGGAACACCCACAACAGCCGCGACACCGCCGTGCTGGGTGCGGGCGCCGACTGGCACGACCTGCCCCCGGCCCTGCATCGGCATTTCGAGGAACCCGTCCAGCCGCTGGACCGCGAATAACCCGCGTTCTTGTCCGCAGTCTGTCGAAATCCTTGTGTCTCCCAAACGGATTCCGGGAACGAAATTGTGTCTGGAGGCATTCTCCCTGTGGGGGGGAGGACGGCACATACCCGTTCAGGAAAGTGTTCTTTGACCTGTTTGCTGAAGGGAGAACGGCTTGATGGGACTTTGGCGGACCTACCGTCGGTTCAGGCGCGGAGCGGCGAAACTGGCGTTTGCATCGCTTCTCTTGCTGGCGGGGGCCGTGTTGCTGTACTCCCTGGACTGGGGCGGCGGGGCAATGCCGGACGGACTGGACCGTCTGCCTGACCACAATTACACGCCGGATATCCTCAAACTTCAGTCGGAAAAGAAACTCAACGAGGCACTGGAACTGACCCGTTATGTGCGCAGCCATCCGGAACTCCCGGGTCAGGAGGACGCCCGGTTGCTGGAGACTACGCTTGACGGCGAGGTGAATGGGGTGTTGGGCCGCATATACCGGGTCTCCAGGGGGGTGGTTATGGGGCAGGGAGAAAGTCTGGAAGAAATGGTTGGGGCAGTGGGTTCGGATTTTTTCATCGTGGGCGATATCCGTGACCTGATTATCCAGGCAGGAAAGGCCCTGTCGGGAAATGACCCCGACCCGGTGGTTGCCGGACTGGCAGCTTTGGGGCTTGCAACGGAGATTCCCGCCCTGAAGGAGTTTGACGTGATGCCTGCGGTGCTCAAATGCTTCCGCAAGGCTGGCGCGCTGACGGAGCGTTTTGCCCGGTTTGCCATGGGTGCCTGTGAGGAGGCGGTAAAACTCCGGAAGACGGGGAAACTGACCGAGTTGTTCGCGCAAACCCGGGTGCTGGGCCGCTCACTCGGTCTTGCACGCACTGCGGGACTATATAGATATGTCAACACTCCGGGAGACCTTGCCACCATGGCCAAGTGGGTGGAGAAGGATAAAGACGGAGCCTATCTCTGCGTGCGCCTGGGCGGGGTTGACGGTCTGGAAGCCCTCAGACGCCTGCCCGATGGTCCGGCTTCGGCAGGCCTGCTGGCAAAGGCGGCCCGAAAAGGCCCGCAGGGCTTTGTGGCGATGGCTTCGAAGTTGCGATATGGCGCGCGCGCGGTGAAGGATTACCGTCTCGGGCGGGTACAGCGGCTTATTGAAGAACTCGCGGCATCCAGCCCGAACCTGCGGCGGGCCTTCCAAATCGGCGGCATTTCAATGGTGGCCGTGGGTGGCCTGATGCTAACCAATCTGGGGCTGGGGATGGTTACGGTTCTTTTCGGACGCCGCGGCAGGGCCGGAAAACCGGACAAAACGCAGTGCAATCTGCCGTGACGAGACCAGAAAAGGTCCTTGGGGGAGTATGTCCGGACAAAAAAATTGTCTGGCCCGTGCTGGGTAGGGGGGTAGGAGGGTGCACGGACCAGACTCGGTCAAGGGGAGGGGGAGGTCAAACTTTTTGCGCGTGCTTGTTGCATGCGGTTGGTTCGGTCTTCATCTTTCCCCGCGTCCGTCTGGGATTTCGATCCCGGATTGTTTCCGGAATGACATCCCGCCGGGCGGGCCGTCTTCACTTCTTCCTCTGACTTTCCTGTCGACTCTGGAGTCTTGTCTCCTTCGTCGTCTGATTAATTAAACGATGCTCTTCCCGGATTTATTCTCCCGGGCCAATCTTTTTTTCGGGGGTGCTCTGGCCCGGCCGGACAGGTTCTGCTATATTGTTCCGCACACCAAAACGAGAAGGAGTACCCTATGCAGTGCGAACTGCTCATGATCGGCACGGAACTGCTCCTGGGCCAGGTGGCGGACACAAACGCCGCCTATATGGGCCGTCAACTGGGGGAAAATGGCATTAACCTCTACCAGAAGACAACCGTGGGCGACAATCCTGTCCGGATTGTGGCGGCGCTGAATGACGCGCTGGCCCGGGCGGATGTGGTGCTGTGCAGCGGCGGGCTGGGGCCGACCGAGGACGACATTACCAAGGAATGCGTGGCCGAGGCGCTGGGCCAGCCGTTGGAATACCACCCGGAAATCTATGACGCCATTCTGGCCCGGTTCAGCCGGCTCGGCCGGGAGATTACGGAGAACAACAAGCGCCAGGCGATGCTCCCCCGGGGTGCCGAAGCCATTGAGAATCCCCACGGCACGGCCCCGGGCCTCCTTGCCGAATCGGAGCGGGGCGTTGTCATCTGCATGCCCGGCGTACCCCATGAATTGAAACCCATGCTGGATGAGCGGGTGATCCCGTGGCTGAAACGCCGCTTCGGCATTGCCGGCGTCCTGCGGTACCGGTCACTCAAGGTTTGCGGCATCGGCGAGTCGCGGGTGGACGCGCTGATGGGTGACCTGATCCTGTCCGGCACCAACCCGACGGTCGGCCTGCTGGCCGGGCCGGATGGGGTCGTTGTGCGCATCGCGGCGCGCGCAGGGACGGCCGAGGCGGCCGAGGCCCTGATGGACCCGGTCGAGGCCGAGGTGCAAAAACGACTTGGCGGAATCGCCTTTGGCCGGGACAACGACACCATCGAATCCGTGGTGGACGGTCTTCTCAAGGCGCGCGGCTGGCGCATGGCCGTGGCCGAAACCTCCACCGGCGGCACCATCGCCCAGCGCCTCTTATGCCTGCCTGCGGCGTCTTTCGTGGGCGGATATGTGCTCGCACCGGACGAAATGGCCCGCTGGATCCCCGCCGGACCGGACGACGACGACAGTCCGGGAGGGGGTCCTTATGGCCGGCAGGGGGTTGACATGGGAAGGCGTCTGTTGCTAGACTTTTCAGTTACCTGTGCGCTTGCCCTGATTTTTGAGCCCCAAGCAGGCCGCACGGTCGGCGCTTTTTTGTGTCCGTCCGGTATGCGGCAATTCGTTTTGGGCCATTACGGGGACGGCGCCCTGAGCCAGCTGCGGCTAAGCGTGGCCGCACTGGAACAGGTTCGGCGGTTCCTTGTGGGACTGCCGGACGAGGTCTGAAATCGAATACGTGGAGCGTTTCAAACGGTGGAAAGGAGGTTGTTGCGCGGAACCCTGAAGCACTCCGCGGGTATTGGTAACCCGAAACGTCTGGATTGACTTTCCAAGTGCACGGTTTTTTGAAAAAACTACGAAAGCCGCTCATGTGAGCGGCAGCAGGTGCGATTGGACAGAACGGAACGCGGGCTAATCCGGCGAACCGTCGGTTGCGGACCGTTCTCACTGAGGACCGGCTGCAACCGTATTCAAGTCAAACCGGACGCAACATAAGGACAACCACAACGCATGTTTGAGATTATGGCGCTGGTGTTGCTCTCCCAACAGCCTTTCGTGCCCGTGGCCGAAGGCTTGGCTTCGTACTACTCCGTCAGGGAGAGCCTCCCCATCACCGCATCCGGAGAACCGTTGCGGGACGAAATCTACTCTTGTGCAATGCGTGGCGGAAACTTTGGCGACTATTACCTG
>CAIJOU010000039.1 GCA_903822375.1 Candidatus Hydrogenedentota bacterium | reverse complement strand
GGCAGGCGGGACGCCTGCGGTACGAGTGTGGCTGTTTCCTTGGCGGCCCAAAAACTTGTTCACGTCACCGCCTCTCCCCTTGGTAAACTGGAGCCGGTTCAGAACAGGAGAAGGACGATGATTCCGACATTGTCTTCTGTCAGCCATGCGGGACTGTGGGGGTAGGCCACACCCAGTACTCTTTGGGTTATTGAGCCTAAGGACGGGGTGGCCGCCGTGAGTCGAGTCGTGCACCGCGCGGGACGCAGGGAGTGGTCTTGCGTGCACTGGTCGGGAAACGGAAGAACAATGTGCTGAAACCCGTGCCGGATGGCCGATAGGGAAAGGACGAAATGCTCTCTGGGATGCGATATGCGGTCTCTCTGTCTTTATTGTTGATGCCACTATACGCCCGATCGGCGACAGGCGCGGCGGAGATTTCCAGCGGTGTGGTCACGCATCAGGACCTGTTCAATGCGGGGATGCGGAAGGGCGTGGCCTGCTACCGCATTCCGGCACTGGTGACGGCACCGAACGGCGATCTCGTCGCGGCCATGGATGAGCGGGTGGCGTCTGACAAAGACCTTGGGGAGAACAAGGACATCAACATCGTCATTAGTCGCAGCGCGGATGACGGCATGACTTGGTCCCCCATCGAGACGGCCGTCGACTACGGACATGGGAAATCGGTCTCCGATCCTTCGATGGTCGTGGACCAGAAGACCGGCGACATCTTTCTCTTTCACAACTATATGGACCACAACACGGCACACGGTGTATACCGCCTGCATGTGGCCAAAAGCCACGACAACGGCGCGTCCTGGTCCAAGCCGGAAGACATCACCTCGCAGGTGACAAGGCCGGAGTGGCGGCGCGACTTCCAATTCATCACGTCCGGCACGGGCATTCAAACCCGCTCCGGCACTCTGCTCCACACGCTGGTGAATCTGGACAAGGGGTTGCATCTCTTCGGGAGCGGTGATGACGGAAATACATGGTCCCTGCTCGATGCCTCGCTGAAGCCAGGGGACGAGTCGAAGGTCGTCGAACGCGCCGACAGTTCTTGGATGGTGAACAGCCGGGTCAAGAAGGCGGGAATGCGGTACACGCACACCAGCGCCGACAAGGGAAAGACTTGGACGACAAAGCCCGAACCGGCCCTGCAAGACTCCGCTTGCAATGCGAGCTTCATCCGCTACACGGCCACCGCCGATGGATACGACAAGAACCGTCTTCTCTTTTCCAACCCGAAGAGCGCCAAAGAGCGGGAGAACATGACCGTTCGCGTGAGTTATGATGAGGGCGCAACTTGGACGGAGGGAAAGACGATCTACCCCGGCGCTGCCGCGTATTCCTCGCTGACTATCCTGAAGAATGGCGATATCGGACTGCTGTTTGAGAAGGATGACTACACGGAGAATGTGTTCGTTCGGTTCTCCCTGGATTGGCTGACCGACGGCAAGGACAAATACGCGCCCCCAAGGCAACAATAATGCATCTGTTGCCGTTGAGGAAGAACCGCTGTCCTCTCTGAAGGGGTCTCAACGGCGCGCAAGTCGCAGGCGGCCGTTCCAGGCGTGTGGGCCGCTTTTGCCGTAACCCAGGGTTCACATCGCCGCCCTCCCCTTGGTACACTGGAGCCGGTTCAAAACAGGAGAAGGACCATGATTCCGACGTTGTTTTCTGTGAGTTATGCGGGGCTTTGGGGGCAGGCACAATTGGGGCTGCCGGACTTCATTCGGAAAGCGGGCGAACTCGGATACGGGGCCGTTGAACTCATGGGGAAACGGCCGCACCTCTCGGTACTCGACACGCAGGAAGCCGACTTGGACGCATTGCGTGAAAGCGCCGAATCCGCAGGCGTCGAGATTGCCACCATCGCCGGCTACACGGATTTCACGGCGGGCGCATCGGCCGCGGAAGTTCCCTTCAACGAAATGCAGGTGGCCTACGTCCGCGAGTTGGCCCGGATGGGCGCGCGGCTCGGGGCACGGATGGTCCGCATTTTCACCGGCTACACGACCCAAGCCGAATCCTCCGCAGCAGACTGGGACAAGTGCGTCAAGGCCGTCCGCGCGTGCGCCGGGGCCGTAGGTGAATTTGGCCTGGTGCTCGGCGTGCAGAACCACCACGACGTCGCGGTCAGTTGTGACGCCATGCTTGAATTCCTTGCCGATGTGGATTGCGCCAACTGCAAGGCCATGTATGATCCGTGGGCGCCGGCATTGCAGGGCGAGAATCTTCGGGACTGCGCGCGCCGCATGGCGCCGCACATGGCGCAAACCACGCTGGCCGATTATGTCCTGCTCAAACGTTTCGCCTATATGCCCGGCCTCATCAATTACAAGGTGCAGCCGGCCATGACGCGCGCCGTCCCGCTCGGCGACGGGTTCATCGATCTGGACGGGTTCTTCCAGGGCCTGCGAGAAGGCGGCTTCGACGGCCACGTTGCCTACGAAATGTGTTCCCCGCTGCGCGGCGGCGGCACCATCGAAAACCTCGATGCAACCGCCCGCAAGAGCCTCGAAGTGATGAAGCGCCTAATCGCAAGCACACCTTGACATGGTGCGGCAAAGCCGCAATCAAAGGAGTCAGGAGTCGGATGTGGGGCATACACCCCCCGGCTCTCCGGGCCACCCCCCTGCAGGGGGGACCAAGAACGGCCGCGTGCCAGCGAATTCCCGGAGCAGAATTCATAACGGCAGTCAGAAATGTCTACCCGACACTGCACAGAATCGCCGCGGTGTTCGGCGGTTGTGGGATGTAGGAGTGCGGAAGAAGGCAAGGGCGGCGGCATGGCCGCACGCACTCGAAAGGTCTCGGCCGGTCTATTTTCGAGGCAAGTTAATGGACCGGCTGTGCGCATCGCACTTCGAAGTCGTGCTCGGTGTCCACGTCGCTGGTGATGCGCAGACTATCGCCTTCCTGCACGACAGCGGTCCATTCCGTCCCGTCGCGCCGGACTGTGGCCGGTCCACTGATTCCCGAGCACCGAAGCTCTGTCGTTCCGGCAAAGGCAGGCGTCCCTTTCAGAACGACGAAGCGCAGCACCGGGTCCCGGTATTCGGCGGCGCGCACGTAGACGTTGGGATAGTCGACCCAGGCGAGCGTGGGGGCGGTCCATATTCCGGTGCGCGGCGTGCGGTAGAGCCTGCGCATTGAATCCCCATCGGTCGCCAGGGCGGCCGCGATGATCCCCGTGGACGAAATGCGGTGCTTGGGGCACACGTCATAGCAGTAGCTTTCGTTATGCCCGTCCGAATCGGTGTTGAGCGGCGTGCCGTAGGAGGCTTCGAGCCAGTTCAGCACCTTCCGGGCCTGCGGGCAATTCTTGCCCTCCGCCTGCACGCCGACCAACGGGATGAAACTGTTGGACACGCTCAACGAACCGCCTGCACAACAGCCGATTATTCGGTTGTTCTGGGCATACTCCTGGTCCTCCGCGGGATGAAGCCACTTGCTTCTGCTGCGAATGTGCTTCCAGCCTTTCTGCAGGAACTGGGGGTCCGGAAACCAGGGATAGCCCCAACCCAGGGTCCATGAGTCCCCGCCGACATCGCCCACCGGGTAGAACAGCCTGTGCTTCTGGTCGTAAATGGCGTAAAGAAATTCGCGGGTCAGGGGCATATGGTTGCGAAAATGAACCCGCATCCAGTCAAACCAGCGCTGGTTGGCGGCGCTGTACGTGGTATGGTGGACGGTATCGTACAGCACGAACGAGGCGGCGCTGTGAGAATTGCAGGCGGAGAAAACCAGTCCCGGCTCGCAACAGATGCCGCCCGACCGACTGGCCACGCTCTGGTCATACAGACCGCGCACGGCCTTCTCCAGTGCATAGTGCACCTTTCGGCCGTCCTCCCAGACAAAATCCCATCCCGAATCGGAGTAGCGCATGTCGCCCGTCATGAGTTCGTAGAGGCACATCAACTGGGTCAGGTGTCCCGTGTACATGACGTTTTCGTACCGGCAGGGATCCGGAGGGCCGGCCCCGTAGTCCCAGTAGTGGGTTACATAGAACCAGGACCGGCGGTCAATCATCCGCTCGCAGAGGTCGAGCAACTGACGCGAGACCAGGTCGCGATATGCGGGCGTCTGCGCGGCCATTGCAGCACACGCGTATCCGCAAAACGCGATTTGGTACCGAAAGGCCGTGACGTCGAGCTGTTTGCCGTCATCATACCAGTCGGTCCACGGGTTCGCTTCGTGGCCCTGCATGTAGGTCAGGTACGAGAACCATCGCTGAAGCGCCAGTTCCCGGTCTGAGAGGCCGTCCTGCCAGGTCGGTTCCTTGGCGGGTGCCGCCTCGGACAGCGATGACAGGGAACACGCCAAAGCGAATAATGCAAGACTCCACACACGCATACTCATGACCTCCTCAAGAGTTGCCTGCAAACGGTCACGCCCCTCAGGGACCGGCTCCCGGGCAGCACCGCGAAATGGAGCCACCGCATCCCAGTATTGCGCTCTCTGGATGTCGCGCCATTGCATGGTCCGCCAGCGT
>CAIJOU010000038.1 GCA_903822375.1 Candidatus Hydrogenedentota bacterium | reverse complement strand
GGAAGTCTTCACCTGCGAAGCAACGTGACAGTGCGTCTCGAGGCGGGCGCCACGATTCAGGGCAGCAAGGACGGGGAAGACTACGACAAGATAGAGAAGCTGGATTTCAAGAACGCATCCGACGCCGAGACGTCCTTTTTTCACCATGCGTTGATTTGGGGCGAGGATGTGGAGCGCGTTGCCATAGTCGGCGAGGGGGTGATTGACTGCAATCGCGACCGGCGGCATGGGCCGAAGGGCATCGCGCTGAAGCGCTGCAAGCATGTCGATATCAAGGGCGTGCGCCTGCAGAACTGCCCCAACTACAACATCAGTCTGCTCGGCACGGACTTCGTCAACATCGACGGCGTGACCATACTCAACGGGCACGCCGACGGCATCGACCCCGATTCGTGCCGCAACGTGCGCATTGCCAACTGCCACATTGAGGCATGGGACGACGCGATTGTGCCCAAGAGCAGTTTCTCACTGGGCGAGCGGCGGTCCTGCGAAAACATCACCGTAACCAACTGCTATCTCTCGTCGGCGTGCAGCACCTTCAAACTGGGCACCGAGTCGGGCGGCGACTTCAAGCGCATCACCGTGAGCAACTGCGTAATGGAGGGGCTGGCGGGCGAGCGACCCGCGCTGGGCGGCGTGGCGCTGGAGTCGGTCGACGGCGCGAACGTCGACGGCGTGGCTGTGTCCAACATTTCCATGCACGACATGTCGACCCCGGTGTTCATACGTCTGGGCAACCGGGGCCGCGACCTGGCGACGCCGGTGCCGGGTTCGCTCAAGAATGTTGTCATCGACAACATTGTCGCCACTGACGCGTCCAACACCTGTTCTGTCACGGGTATAGCCGGGGCGCGCGTCGACGGCGTGAGTCTGTCGAACATCCGCATCCGATTTAAGGGCGGCTGTGCGTTTCTGCCGGAAGGTGAGGCTGTTCCAGAACTGGAGGCCGCATATCCCGATTCCGACATGTTTACCGCGCTGCCCGCCTACGGCATGTACGTGCGCCACGCCGACAACCTGGTGCTGCACAACGTTCAGTTGCTGTTTGACGACAACTTCTGGCGGTTGACCACGCGTGAGGAACGCAAGGTGGAATGGCCCGCCAACGGCGGCGCACCCACACCGTCCGCACCGGGCCAACCGGGCCCGGCTCTGGTTTGCGAGGATGTGGCCGGCCTTTCCATCGACATGCTGCAGACGCGGGCCGCGCCCGAGGGCGGGCCCGTGCTGCGCTTTGTGAATGTGCGCGACGCGCTGCTGCGCGGCAGCGTTGCGCCCCAGGGGACGAAGACCTATCTCGAAGTGTCTGGTGAGTCGACCAGGCGCGTCAGCCTGGTTGGCAACGTGCTCGACAGCGCGGAGAAGGCGGTGGCGGTCAGTGGCGCGGCGGAGAAAGAAGTCGCGGTGCGCTGACGCGTCGCACGGAGGCAAAAGAAAGGGCAGCCCCGTTTGGGGCTGCCCTTTGTCTGTGCCAGTATCCGTCATTGCGAACGAAGTGAAGCAATCTCGTGCCGGTATTGAGCCGATCTCAGGGTCAAGGTTTCAAAAGATTGCTTCGTAGGACGCTGTCCTCCTCGCAATGACGATGTTTTACCTCTCGATTATTCGACCGTCAGCTCTTTTGTTGACTCCACATTCTTCAGCAGGTCTTCCTTCTTGAACCACGTGGGCTTGAACTTGCGCTGCGAGTAAAGCTTCTCGGACTGGTCCACATGGTGGGGCGAATTGGGATCGCCGCTTTGTCCCCAGACCACGAGACTGTAGGAGTCGATGCCTTCCTTCTTCAG
>CAIJOU010000037.1 GCA_903822375.1 Candidatus Hydrogenedentota bacterium | reverse complement strand
TGTCCGCGTCCGCAATGATCGGGAGCCGCGTTGCCCTGGCTATGCCTGCACAATGTGCGACCGACTCGGTCAGCGTCATCAGGCCCGTGTCCGGGACTCCGCCCACGCTGTTTGCAAGCACCGCCCCCGAGACATAGACGGCCTCGAACCCCTCGCGCTCGATCAGGCTCGCACTCAGCGCGTTGATGGCGCCCGGCAGTACAACCGTGTGTTCATTGAGCAGGCGGCGCAACGCGGCCGAACGCTCCGATGAACCCGGTTTGGCTTCCATCATTCCACCTCGAACTCAAACAACTGCGCGAGGTCGTCAAGTTTGTCAAGACGCATGCAGAGGTCCACGATGCGGTTGGCCGTTCTCGCGCTGACGACGCCCTCAGCGAGTTTGGCAAACTTCGCAACCACTTCATCATCGTTCATGGGATTCCTTGCATGACCTCTCGGGTAGTCAACCTGCTTCTTCAACACTGTTCCGTCAGCAAGTGTTACCGTCAGCCTATTCGGAATGCCAGCCGGATAGCCCGGATTCAACTCCGGGTCCTCGGTGATTGTGGTAACGTCCAACAGGTCAAGGATCTTCCGGTCGGTCAGCCGGTGTTCGTCGAATGAGTGCAGCGTCACGTCACCGTCCACCAGCGCGACGGCAGTGCAATAGCCCATCGAATGGTCGGCGGTCTCGCGTGAAGTCGGGCGCCACTTCTGCGGTTCGGAGCCGATAATGCTCACCGCCGCCTCGAAACTGTCGATGTGGATGCTTTTGACCCGGCGACCGGCAATGTCGTCGCGGAGTTGCAGCATCGCATCGATTGCCGACTGCGAATGATATTCAGCCGGCCAGAACTTTATGTACGTCCGGTCAATCATGAAGCGTTTGGCGCCCAGCGCCAAATCAAAGGGACCCGTGAGCTGGTTGAATATGCCCTTAGGACCCTCGTAGATTTCGTGTGGTCCTGTCATGCCCCGGCGCGCGAGGTCGGCCGCGAAGAGACCGTTTCTCGCCGCATTGGAGAACGCGCAGGCCTTCCACATCGAAATCTGGCCGGTGCGGGTCTGGCGCGTGGCGATGTTGCACACGCCTGCAAGCCCCAAGGCATGCTCAAGCTGTTCGACTGAAAGCCCCCAGAGCTTTCCGGCGACCATGGCGGTGCTCAGCGCGCCATAGACGACGTGGTCCCAGCCGCCCGCTCTCAGGCTTGCCGCGTCACATTGGCGGCATTGCAGTTCGTAGCCGATGACCAGTCCCAGAATGGCGTCGCGCCCGCCCAGTCCGGCCGCCTGTGCGGCGGCCATTGCTGCGGGAATGTTGTCCGAGGGATGCGCCGGCTCAAGACTGAGGTAGGTGTCGTTGAAGTCGAGATATCGCACCATCGTACCGTTTGCGAAGGCCGCGTATTCGGGTCTGCACCGGTTCCGGCTACCCCAGACGGTAGCCCCCGCGGTATCGGACGCGGAAGCCGCCACCTCCCGTGCGATGACGGCCGGTGCACTTCGATACGCGCCGAGGCAGCATCCAATCGAATCGAGCACGCGGCGTTTGGCCTCATGCACCGTGTGCGCCGGAAGGTCGCTGTAAGAAGTGGTCGCAACCCATTCAGCGATCCGATGTCCCAATGTGGCCATGCGGCTTTGCTCCTTTGTCTTTCAGCGTGCTGCCGCGAATCTACCGTGAAGTGCCCGGAGACAAGCTAGTCCGTCCGCTTTTGCGGCCGGTCGGGACTACTTCAACGTAAATCCTATTACGGCAAACAGAGTCCAATTCGCGGTTATTTCGTACCGGACGATGCAGATATTCCGACTTTCGCGGTCAGAAGCAGCGCGTTTCATGAAATGCCGCACGTTTTGGGAGGAATCGGGAAGAAAGACAGCAAAGACGGGAAGATTCACCCCGCGGCTCTTGGGAAGCGTGAACGCTGATACAGGGACCGCGAAACGCCGTGGTCGTGGGCGTGGACCGGCAACCCGCGAAGGCGGTTGGCAAAGTGATTAGGGAGATACATCTCGCGCCAAAGTGCATATTCTACCGGACGACAAAGGTGCTGGGTGTGATTTGTTTTCAACCCGCACCCCTGTGCATAATCGAAAATGAAACGTTCAGTTGGACAATGCGGCCATGCATCACTGAGGCGGCTTCCTTTAGCGAACCCCCCAAAGCCGTTGTTGAGGTTGGACGTGGCAGCAGGAGTGAGGCTTGGGACTACTAATCCCCAAGGGAGTTCCCCCGGCTCTGCCGGGGAGGCAGTAATAGTTTGACATATTCGGGAGTCCATCGCGGAAACTCTGGACCGTGAGCCGCCAAAGCACACGAAGGGAGTTCCGCGATGGACGTTTACGAAAGTTTAAGCCATACGAAATGGGAGTGCAAATACCACGTGGTGTTCATTCCGAAATGTCGGAAGAAACTTCTGTACGGCCAGCTACGGCAGCATTTGGGCGAGGTGTTCCGCAAACTTGCGGAACAGAAGGAGTGCCGCATTGAAGAGGGGCACATGATGGCTGACCATGTGCACATGTTGATTTCGGTACCGCCAAAGTACGCGGTGTCACAGGTTGTGGGGTACATCAAGGGCAAGAGCGCGATCCACGTGGCTCGGGTGTACGGCGAGAAGAAGCGGAATTTCGTTGGGCAGCATCTGTGGGCTCGGGGTTACTTTGTATCGACGGTGGGCAGGGACGAGGCGGTGATACGCGCGTATATCCGCAAACAGGAGGGGGAGGACAAGCGGTTAGACCAGTTGAATCTGCTGTAGTGACAGGGTGGCCACCATAAGGTGGCTCCCAAAAAGCGGGGCCGCGTTAGCGACCACGCATAGCCGCTTTGAGCGGCTCACAAAATTAAAGCCCCCGGCTTTGCCGGGGGATACTTACTATCTATAAGTGTCTTGGTCACGGCCCTCGCCGCGCCATCCGCACTCGCGGAATCACCCATATCCGTCCTCGGACTGGAACCCGGCGCGTATCGGCTGTGCAATGACGATTTGGGCGTCATTCTGTGGGGACCGGACGAGTCGCCGACGCTCAGCGTGGGCAAGAGCGATGTATGGGACCGGCGTAACCCCCAACCGCCGGAACCGGTGCTGACGCTGCAACAGATCATGGACAGGGCGCGGGCGGGGGACAAGTCCATCCTCGGCGGGGCGGGATATTACACCGGTTACAATTCGCATGATTTCCCCTGTCCCAAGCCGGCGGGACAACTGATTCTTCAACTCAACTTTCTGAAACCCGGCGGAATGCTTACCGTCGACCAGCAGCCGCGCCAGACCTGCCTGAGTGCCGCGAACGGCGCGAAGAAACTCACGCTGCGTGTTTTCGTGAGCGCGGTGCGCAATGTGATTGTCATGACGGGGGAGGGGACCGCGCTGGAGGATGGCGACGTGGCCATCCGGCTGTACCGGCACCGGGACACGATTGTGCCGGGCGGCGCGGTGCACCCGACACTTGGCGACGGCAAGTCACCCAATGATTTTGAGCAGCTTCCCATGCCGACGGCCGGGGCGGAGAACGGTGTCCTTTGGGTCGAGCAGGATTTCGGGAAAGACCCCACCTTTCCCGAGGGATTCACAAGCCTGCTGGCGGCGCAGATGGTCGGCCCGTCCGGTGCGGCCGGGGTCGTCCAAGAGGGCACCGGTCTGGGCACGCCGCTGGTCACTGAGAAGGAGGGACGGCTCAGCCACGGTCTTACCAAGCGCTTCACGCCCATTAACGAGGCACCCGGCGCGGCCGTCACGGGCCGCGTGGGCGCATTCACGGGGCCCTTCCACGTATACGCGACGGTGGTCACGCCGCAGGACCCTAAGGCCCGAGAAAACGGCTGTGTGGCTCGCGCGAAAGAACTGCTGGCGGAGGCTGAGGCACTAGGTCCTGATGCGCTCTGGGCGGAACACCAGCGGCAATGGGAGAGCTACGACGCGCAGCCCCATGCCCGGGCGTGGTCTGCCGACGACAAGCTGAAGCTTGACGCGCCATGGGGCGGGGTGCCGTACAAGGCGCGGCCCTTCGGTTATTACGGTGACGTGTCGCTGTGCTCCGTGGACAGCACGAAGTTCTGCTGTCAGGACTCGTCCATGTGGCATGCCGACTTTCACTTCAACGAGATCGAGGCCACGGGCCCGTGCATGCAGCGCCAGTTCGACCTGCTCACGTCGTATTTCGTGATGATCCGAACCCTGCTGCCCATGGCCCAGGTCAATGCGCGGCAGGTGTACGACTGTGCCGGGGCGATGTACCCGCTCGTCCATTACCCGCTCAAGGCGGACTCCATCATCCACACGCACATCAGTTGGGAACAGGGCATAGAGATCACGGCGCTTTTGGCCAAGCCCTTCTGGTTGCGCTTTCTGTACACCTGGGACATGGACTTCCTGCGCGACACGGCCTATCCCGTGCTGCGCGAAGGCGCGCGCTTCTACGCCGATTTCCTCAAACCCGGTGCGGACGGCGTGTACCATGTCTTCCCGACGGTCTCGCCGGAGCACCGCGGCATCACCAAGAACCTCGAATTCAACCGCGACACCCAGTCGTCCATTGCGCTGATTCGTTACCATCTGCGTGCGGCGGCCAAGGCGGCGGCATTGCTCGGCGAGGACCCGGAGGAAGCCGTTCATTGGCGGGATATCGCGGAGAAGCTGCCGCCCTATCCCACGGTGGACACGCCTGAAGGTCCCATCTTCATTGATGTGGCCGGCGCCCAGCCCATGGAATACAACATCGCCGTGCCCTTGTCCGCCATCTTCTGGGGCGACGACATCGGGCTCGATTCACCCCCGGAGCAACGGGCCATCGCGGAACGTACTCTGCGCCTGATCAACGTGTGGGAACCGCATCGCGGCTACTTGAAGGGCGTGCGCAGGCGCTTGGGCATCTTCGACCCGGCGGACGGGTTCGCACTCGAAAACCTGCTGCAATCCTACACGGGTGTCCTGCGCGTGTTTCCGACCGTCCCGCCCGATTTCGAAGGCGGTTTCGAAAACCTTGGCGCGCAGGGAGGATTCATCGTTGGCGCGGAACGGGCAAACGGCCGTGCTAAGACGGTCAGTCTGGAGTCGCTCGCGGGACAACCTTGCGTCTTGGCCAATCCGTGGCCAAACGGCACAGTCGTAGTCACCGACCTGGATGCCGCCCAGCCGGTTGCCATGCAAGGTATAGAGGGCACGTCTTTAGGTACAACGAACCTTCGTTTTGAGACGGTCAGCGGCCACAAATATCGCATTGAAAAGCAGTCGTGAATGTGATGAAAAGAAAGACCTTCGTCACGGAATTCGCGGAACGGCACGGAAAAGGCGAAGGACGGAATCTTGTGCTACAAAGTACTTTTCTTTGTGATCTTTGCGATTTGTGCGGTTTGAGCGAAAGAAGAACTACCACAAAGAATGCAAAGAGCGCAAAGAGGGAAGAGACCGCTGAACAAGCAGACGTTTACCCTGACATACGCGATAGTCGCTTCCGTGCCGGTCCGGATATTCCTTGGCCACAAGGCCTTCCTCCCCTTTGTTTCTTGGCGATTTGGGCGAAGTTCCCTCAATCCTCTTCGTGGAGGATGATTTTCCCGCAGTGGGGGCAATGGCGTGCCTCCCGTTTTCGGACACTCTTTGCGTAGTCCATGAACCCCGCGCTGATGATACCCGTGGGCAGCGCGAACATGAGTATGCCCAGAATTGCGATTATGGATGCACAGACCTTTCCGCCGGACGTCATCGGCTGCACATCGGCCGGGGTGGATGCCGTCAGCGCCCCGACGGCCCATGACAGGGAGGCCGTAACATCGGGGAACTTCTCGGGCTGCACCGGATTCTCGCAGTAGAAGATGGCGGATCCGCTAATCAGCGTGAGCATGAGAAAGAGCACGACGCACAGGATCAGCTCCTGCCGCTGCTCCAGAATGACCGTGCGAATCGCGTCGAGCGCCGTCCGGTATCCCTTGAGCCGGATCAGCCGCCCGATCCGGACCAGGCGGACCAGGCGCAGCGTGCGCAGGTCGATGGCGCCGAAGGACAGGAAGAAGGGGGCAATCGCCAGCAGGTCGACCATGGCCAGTCCCGACACCAGATAGCGTGCGCGACCGAAAGGGCCGCAGTAGCGTTCATCCGAAACGCAGGACCATGCCCGCAGTAGGTATTCGACGGAGAAGAGGAGCACGCTTGCGCATTCGAACCAGAGCAGAAAACGGCCGTAACGCATTTCAAGGTGCGTATTGGTGCCGGCAATGGCGGCGGCCGCGTTAAGCACAATCAGTGTCGACATGAACAGGCCATAGTATCTGGCCGTCCTGCTCTTCTTGTCGAGACTCTCAAGTATGGTCCAGATGAGTGCCCGCATGCGCGTACCCCTTTGCTCGCTCCTGTGCCGGGAAGGGTGCCGCCCGAGGTGGCGAAACATGCCGCTCCCTGACGGTGAATATCATACACGCACAAACTTCGTGCCGCACGTCATGTGCGGCGGAAAGGAAACCGCAACGCCGAAACGCCGCGTCGTTGCCTTAAACGCAGCGAACTTCCCTGGTCCTATTTGTGATGGACGAAGTGCGGATTTGGTCGCGGCATGTTCGCATCTACCAACCTGCGCCATGCACGCAGCTTCTCCAGCATCTTGTTTGCCCGTTCCGGCTCGCTTTTCGCCAGATTGTTCCTCTCGCCGACATCCTGTTTCAGATTGTAAAGTTCGAGATCGCCGACCTCGTAATTCTCGATGAGTTTCCAGTCGCCCATCCGTACCGCGCCGCCGGGTCTGCCGCCCTGGTTGGAGAAATGCGGGTAATGCCAGTACAGCGCCTCACGCGGGAGCGGGGCATCGGGTGCGACCATCAGTTTCGAGAGGTCCACCCCATCGATGTCCCGCGCGCCGGCGGTTTCGGGTGTGGTCTTGCCCAGTGCGGCAAGAGTGGGCAGGAAATCGATACTGCACACGGGCGTTTCACATTGGGTTCCCGGCGGCACAGTCCCCGGCCAGGACATGACCATGGGTTCTCGGAGGCCTCCCTCGTGCAGATAGCCCTTGCCGTCGCGCAGCGGGGCGTTCGTCGTCGCAGGGGTGAGTTTGCCTTCCTCCACCGACAGTCCGCCATTGTCGGAGAAGAATATGAAAAGCGTGTCCTGCTCAATGCCGCATCGCTTGAGCGTTTCCATGACCCGGCCCACGCTGTCGTCCACCGACTCGACCATGGCGGCGTAGACCGCATTGTGCTGCTGTCCCGGCAGGGGGGGATGCGCGGCCAGTTTCGCCTCATACTTGGCCACCTTGTCCGCCTTGGCCTGCAGGGGAACATGTACGGAATGATGGCAAAAGTTCAGGTAGAAGGGCTTGGTTTGGTGCGCCTCGATAAATCGGCACGCCTCGTCCGTAAGCCGGTCCGCCAGGTATTCCCCGTCAAAGCTGCCCTTGATTGGC
>CAIJOU010000036.1 GCA_903822375.1 Candidatus Hydrogenedentota bacterium | reverse complement strand
TGTGCGTGTGACCGATCTGAAACCCTGAATCATACATCACTCCCGCGTTGATAGGAGGAGGCTGTCCCGGCCGTTCCGGTTTGGCCTCCTCCTTTTCATTTCACGGGACGAAAACGTAAAGGAGAACAAGAACATGATCCTGCAACAACCAAGAGGTTCGAAAAGTCTCTGTTCCATTGTGATGACTGGTTCGGAGCTGGGCCAACGTAACAACGGTCCAGCTCTACTTCACATAAACCAGCGCTTCACACAACACAATCACCCGAGCTGTGACCTCACGCCTTCGCGTAATGATGATGACGTGACGCGCAAAATCGCGCGCGCCGGCGCCCTGCTCAACATCCGGCTTCTGGACCACGTCATCCTGGCGCCGGACGGCGGCTTCTATTCTTACAAGAACGCCCGTCCGGACTGTCTCAATGGAGGTGAGCCATGAAGATTACACTCGAAACGGTCCGCGGCATCCTGCGGAAATCGCTCGGCAGGGAAAGCTTTGTGGCGTCCTTTGTCAGATTTGTCGAGGAATCCCCGAATTGTCCCACGGCATGCATTTCGTCCGAGGGTGTCCTCCAGTACAACCCCGCCTTCGCAGCCAGGCACATTGCCTGCGACGAAGACCTGTTCTGCCTGGTCATGCACGAGATCATGCACCCCATGTTCGGCCACTTCATCTACCAGGGCGGCCAGATGGAGAACCTGGCCGCGGATATGGTTATCAACGCAAGCATCAGCCTGCTGTTCCCCGACGCTTCCGGTGACGGCCATCTGTTCAAGAAAACCTACGAACCGAGAGGTATGGAAGGCTTGCTCCGCCCCTTGAGTCGCATGTATGACAGCCGTTACGGCAGGTTGTACGACACGCTCTACAGCTGCGGATGGGGCGCTCCCAATCTCAGTACAGGCGAGGTTATCCAGACCCTGAAGGTGCTCACGCCTGTGACTGAAGTGCGCACTGTCCTGCTGTTCGGTTCCCATGGCGGGCAAGCGGCGGGCAGGCCGGTCGGCGACAGCCTTGGCGGTCTGTCGGCCGAGACGCTTTCCCGGATTGCCGAGGACCTGCGTAAATCGGCCAAGTCGCCGAAAAGCCGCTGGGCGGGCCGCGGGCACAGCCTTTACGAACTGTTCCTCGAAGCCATCAAGACCCACCTGTCCATCCGAAAGGTGCTCCTGCAGAAGTTCGCGACCAAGCAGAAGGTGGACCGGTTCAAACAGAGCATCCAGCGGACAGCCATTGGCGTTTCGCCGATCCCGCTGCATCCGTCGAAACGGGACTTTGTCCTGCTCGCCGCGGGCATCCCGCCGTTCCATTACCACAACCACGTGCAGCGCGCGGCGGTGAAGGAACTGGGACTGGCCGTGTATCTGGATGTGTCCGGCAGCGTCAATGACAGCCTGCCCGAGATAGTGGGCGTCCTGTCCAGCCTTCGAACGGAACTCACTACGATCTTCCTGTTCAGCAACAGGGTGGTCGAGGTGCCGTTCAAGACGCTTCTCGCCGGACATCTTAAAACCACCTATGGCACGGACTTCGACTGCATCGCCGAATCCATCCTCGAACGGAGTCTGGACAAGGCCGTCATACTCACCGACGGTTACGCCGGCCTCAACGGGGACAAACAGGCGGAACTGAAGAAGCGAAAGCTCCAAGCCCTGACCATTCTCTTCGGCGGCAAGACCGACTGCGAGGAGTTCGCGCCGTTCGGGGATGTGGTCCAACTTTCTGAGATCACAAACTGACAAGGAGGCAAACGCCATGGAATACAGAGTAACCTGGACGATTGACCTGGAAGCGGACTTGCCGGAAGACGCGGCGCGAAAAGCGTTGCGCATCCAACGCGATCCGAATTCTATCGCGACCTGTTTCGTCGTCATAGACCCCCAAGGCAACAACCATGACGTGGACCTTGACGAAGAAGCAGTATAGACAAAGGCCTGTCGCTAAGACCCTGGTCAATTATGGGGGGAAGATGTCTCGATTCTGGGACATCTTCCCTTTCTGCCTGAGAGACTATACAGTCGGCGGTTCCAGGGCATATGTGTATCCAAAGCGCTCGGCTTCACAGGCCCACAAGTAGAGCGTAGCGGCAAGTTCTTCGGTAGCGGCAAGGCCTGATTGGGACAATTCCCGCCAATAAGGCTCAAACGTTTCCCTCCGACAGTCATAGCTGGCAGCCGTCTGTTGCAATGGAGTGAGTACTCCGTGTCGGCCAAGAAGTCTCCAAAGGTATTCGTCAATGATGGGCCAACCTCTCTGAAATCCGAACACGCCAACGGCATCCGCACGTTCAGGTCCCAGGCCCGAAATCTTGCGTAACCGCCAACGCAAAGGGTCGTCCCCAAATGGCACTCGCTCAATCAAGATTTCTGCCAGTTCCCGGAGTCCAAGAGCCTTTCGCTCCGCCCATGGAGGAAGAAGCTCCTGAATCAGGATTTCACCCACAGGAGCTGCGGAGACTGCGCGCAGGCCTTCAATTGACCAGGCTACCCGAACGAGTCCGTTATCCGCAGCCCGATTACGATAAAAATGCAGCGAGTGAATAGACGCACTCTTGGCAACGCATTCCTTATCTCCTAAACGCTCAATCAGGTTAGCCAGTCGTGCGCCGCCGCTTCCCTGAGTACGTGCGAAAGACAACAACCCAGAATCAGCCTGAACGTGCAAGAAGACTGCCGCAGCAGGCTCATACCTCAACTTGACCGACAATAAAACGGCGGTGGCTACTTCCCGGGGAGTCCGAGCAATCAGCAAGGATTCAAGAGCTCGGTCTGTCCGAGGTTGATTTTGTTCCCAACTCTTTTGCAAACGTTGGTCGTCTCGCAGGTTACGGTATATGTCCGTAATCGTTGGTCTTGACATAGGTTAGTCTTCCTTTTCTTGGCCGACAGCGGCCTCTGTCATTACGAGACGTTCCAGACTACTGCTTTGTGCGCCATCAATCCACCCAGATGAAATGACGCGACGTAGGAATCCGAATCTTTGTAAGGTGAGGAGGAAGCCAGTCCCGGCAGCGCGGGATAGCCTTCCTCCTTTCGTTTTGCACAAGTGAAAACCGAAAGGAGGTGTTTGACCATGAAAGTGTTTGTGGCTGTCGAAACGTTCCAGGGCGTCGTTCATAACGCCACGGCGTACATGACAGAAGAGTCCGCCCGGCGCGCCGAAAAGGCGTGGCTGAAGAACATGGGCATCAAAAGCCAAGATGCCCGCGAATGCAAATCGGACGACGGCACGAGTTTCAGCGTCATGGAATGTGACCTGAAGCCGTAACCGCCGCTCGAGCAAGGCTCTGTTGTTGTTGGGAGATGTCCCGCTGTTGGGATGTCTCCCTTTTTCATTTCACGACCCCAACATGGAGAGAAAGACAATGATTCTG
>CAIJOU010000035.1 GCA_903822375.1 Candidatus Hydrogenedentota bacterium | reverse complement strand
ATTTGGGGAAATAGGTACTCACAAGGCTATCCTCCTGGTCAAGCCAAGACACACCAATCGACTTCAGCGTATAAATGTAACGGGGCGCGTAGCATAGCAAACGGCGGGGCAGCGATGCAAACCTTTTCCGCGGAGATTTGGCCCGGAGGGGGAAGGCCGTGCCCAGGAACCGGTTTCCCTTTGGACTGGGGCCCTCCAATGATACAATGGGCGCACTGGGTTTCGGTTGTGGAAAGAACTATGGGAAACTGCCATGAAGATTATCCGGATACTGCTGCGGCTGTTGGGTGGACTGGGTGCGCTGCTGCTGACACTGCTCACGCTGGCCGTGAGCGGGGTTAACATGGCCATGGTGACGCAGTACTGGGTGCTGATCGTGGGCGGTGGATTTGGACTGTTCCTGCTCATCGCGCTGCTGGTCGGCGTGCTGGCCCGTGTCCTCTGGAAAGCGGCGGGATGGAAAGCGGCGAGGGTTCCGGTCATCATCGCCTGCGTGTTTCTCGCACAAATGCCGCTGCACTTCCTGTTCAACGGCGCCTGTTCCTTCGCCGTACGAACCTATATCGGGCGGCAGCTGCCGCTGGTGGAAGCCTACCACAAGGCACAGGGGCACTATCCCGGCACGCTCGACGAGGTGTTGAAGGGCGACGGGGTCATGCCCAAACTAATGGGCCAGTGGGCCTCCTATTCGGTGTTCAACGAGCGCAGCAGCTTCCGCATGTCCGTGTACCGGCCGGTGGCGTCGGGGCAATACATCCTTAATCCCGTTTCAAAGCAGTGGGAAGCGCAGAAGTGACCCGTTCCATATTTCGTTTTCCGCGGGTGCTTTGGCTGGCATGCTTGTTGGCGGTCCTGCTGACGGTTCCGGGGTTCTGGATGGGGGCCTTTGGGGATGACTACTTCCATCAGGCGGTGCTGGAGGGGCTGATCAAGTTTGGGGGACCGCTAAACCTGTATCAGTTTGCCTCGGGCGATCCGGCAGCCATGCAGGAGAGTCTGTGCCACGGAACCTATCCATGGTGGACACTGCCGGAAATCCGGGTGGTGTTTTTCCGGCCGCTGTCCTCGGCGCTGCTCTGGGCGGACCGCCTGTTGTTTGGGAATAATCTTACGGGGCCGCACATCCATTCCGCGCTGTGGTATGCGGCGCTGGTCTTGGTATGCGGTTGGCTGTTTCGGCGGACCTTGCCGGGGAAGGTGGCGGTGCTGGCGCTGCTGATCTTTGTGCTGAACCAGTCGCACTGGTTTCCGGCCGTGTGGCCGGCGAACCGGAACGCGCTGGTGGCGGCCGTGCCCGCATTGGCCGGGTTTGTGGCGTATATCCGATGGCGTGAGACGGGCTGGAGATGGGGACTGCCGCTTTCGCTGCTGGGCCTCATCGTGGGCTTTGCGGGCAGCGAGACCGCCGTCGGCGTGCTGGGTTTCTGGGGCTTTTATGAGGCACTGGGCACGCGGGACTCCCTCTTGGGGAAAGTAAAGGCGTTCCTGCCGGTGTTGGCCGTTACCGCGGGCTACGTGCTGCTGTACAAGGGATTGGGCTACGGCGCGCACGGGTCGGGCTCCTATCTCGACCCGACAGGCGAACCGCTCCTGTATGTCACGGTCCTTCCCATGCGGTTGCTGGCGCTCACGGGCGGCCTGCTGGCCTCCATGCCGGTGGATTTGTGGGTGCTGTTTCTGTCGCTGCGGCCGCTGCTCAGTCTGACGGGGTTTGCCGCGTTGGTGCTGTTTGCCTGGCTGCTGTGGAGGTGCTGGCCCGCACTGGAAGAGGGCCACCGTCGGACACTGCGCTGGATAATCCCGGGCACGGCGCTGTCGTTGCTGCCCGTCGCGGCCACCTTTCCCATGAACCGGCTGCTGCTGGTGCCGAGCATCGGCGGCAGCGTCGTCATTGCCACCCTACTGGCGCACTACTGGGGTGCCTGGCGGCAGTTTGCGGGAACGCGCCGCAGGCTTGCGATGGCGCTTGTTGCCTTCCTCGTGCTGGCAAATTTCATTGTTCCACCGCTGGCGTGGACGGCCCAGTCGCTCATCATCATGAAACTGGACCGCCATGTGGAAGAGGTGTACCTGGCCACGCCGCTGGTGTACTCGGAAGACCCGGCGGTGCACAACGTGCTGCTGGTGGCCCCGGACCCGCTTGCCTGCGCCTATCCGCCAATCATCCATGCGCTGCTGACGCGGCACAGGAATCTGCCTCCGTGGCTCTGTCTTTCCCTCGCGCCGCATGACCACCGGCTGACGCGCACGGCTGAAAACGCGCTCACGCTGGAGGTGATCGACGGATGCATGCTGCAGACCGAATTTGAACAACTCATGCGCGGCCCCTCCTGGCCGCTGCGCAAGGGGGAAAAGTTGAACCTGTGCGGCGTGGAGATCGAAGTTCTGTCGGCCAACGCCATCGGCCCGACGAGCATCGGCGTAACCTTTGATCGGTCGCTGGATGATCCGGCGCTGAATTTCCTGGTGTGGAAAGACGGAGGCTTTGGGCATTTCCAGATGCCGCCAATCGGCGACAGCGTGGTTGTGCCGCGCGGCAAGGGATTGATGAGATAGGAAATTCAACCGTAAAAAGCGTAGAGATGAAGAACGAGGGCAGGAGGCCCTTGACAGGGGAGGGGACAGGCTGTACTACCATTGTCCATATAGTCCATAATATCAGCGGTTTGCGCACTCCCGCATAAGCCGCAGGGCGTGGTCAATTAGTTCATCGGCCACGCGCATATGGTGGGCATCAAAGGGCAGGATGGGCGGGCGGACGCGGTCCGTGGCGTACATGCCCTGGCGGTGCAGCAGCCGCTTGAAGAAATGGATGGACACGTCGAGGTGCTGGTTGGAGAAGGCCAGCACGGGGAGCAACCGGTCGAACAGGGCGCGGGCATTGTCGCGTTGTCCGGCCTGGTATAACGCGAAGATGCGGGTGTAGACCTCGTGCATGCCCGTGGGCATGAAGGCGTGCACGCCGCGGTCCAGCGCCTCAATCATCTGCATCACCGCCCAGCCGCCGGACACGTGGAGCCGGCCGCCTGTGGCCTCCAATACGGCGCTGTACTTCACCCCCGCATTGACAACCTCCACCTTGAGGCACCGAAATGCCTCCACGTCGTCGAAGAGCCGCGCGACAAGCGGCACGGGCACGCCGACACCCGTCGCATCCCAGTCCTGAAGCATGAGAAAGGGCGGACGCTGCGCGGCAACGGCCTCGACGTCCCGGGCATACTGCAACTCGTTCTCAAACGGGATGCTGACCAGGATGCCGTCGCAACCGAGTGCCACCAGCCGCTTCGTCGTTTCAATACGCGCCTCCGTCGTGGGAGCCGATGCACCGCCGATGACGGGAACCCTGCCGCCGACTCTTTCGAGCACGGCGAGAACCATGGTCTCGCGTTCTGCCGGACTGAGTTTGCCCACTTCGGCGGCCATGGCAGGCACGAGGAATCCGGCCACTCCCGTGTCGAGGGCATACGCCACGTTCTTCTTCAACCCGTCAATATCGAGGGCGTCATCCGCCGTGAACGGCGTGTTCAGAACCGTGACGATCCCGGGCATATGGAGCAGCGACTTTTCGGGCATGATGCGTCCGCCGTGTTCCTGACAACACTTAAACAGAACGCGGGCGTTCCAGCCGCAAGCGGCCGGAACGCCCGCGCGAAGACTCAACTTAGTTGGAGGCGGGGTCGGCCCACTGGACCGCGTTGGCCATGATCTTCTTCACGTTATTGTCAAAGAAGGTCGGGTTGGTTTCGTGCCCGGCCTGGAAGTAGAAGCACTTGCCCTTGCCGGCGTGCCAGCAGAGACCCATGCGCATCACCGGGTCCTTGGCGCCGCCGCGCAGCGTGTACACGCCCTCAAAGGGCACCGCTTCGGGCGTCGGTACGGCGTAGGGCTCTTTGTAGCGCTCGTTTTGGACAATCTGGAAGTCCTTCACGCCCTTGGCGATGGGGTGGGTCGCGTCTTTGACGGTGATGTCAACCGTGGTGGAGTCGCCCTTGTAGTCGCCCCAGGAGCAGGCGTCGCCCATGAGGGCCTTGTTGACCTTGGCAAAGTGGGTCGAATGCAGGCCGATGAAGCCCATGCCGCCTTCTTTCACCCGTTTCACGATCTTGGCGACCAGTTCATCCTTTACGAGGTCGTGCTTCTTGTGGCCCCACCACATGATCACGTCGCAGCGGTTGAGCAGCGCGTCGGGAAGGCCCTGTTCGGGGTCATTGATGCTGGCGGTGACGACTTCCCAGCCCTTGAGGTCCGCCTTCAGCGCGTCGGCGATGGCGCCGTTGATGTCATTCGGGTAGACCTTCTTGGGCGCGGTGCCTTCGGACCACACCACCACAACCTTCTTCTTCGCCCCAGTCTGTTTCGTCTGGGCGTTCGCGGTCGTGGCGCAGGCGGTGAAGGTAATCGCCGCCGCGGCCATCAGCGCGAGCGCGCACATGAGTCTGCCGTAAGTCTTCATGGTAAATGCCCTTTGGTTGTTTTCCAGAGAAACCCTTGAACCCTTTCGCCGCGCGGTACCGTGCGGCGACGGGATATCGTAGGACATGGCCACCCCGGAAGGCAAACGCCGCGCGCGCCCAGGGGGACCGGCATCCTGTTTCCGAAAAGTGCCTCAACCATGCCAAGGATTGCGCTGACGGAAACAGGTGCCTGTACCCTCCCCTTCGCGTCGCTCACGCCTCAACGTCCCGGCGAACCGTGTCCGGCGAGAAGGCCGGCAGGCAAACCGCGATGTATTCCGCGCCTTCAGCGCCGGGGGTACTGTACTGGACCCATTCGCCCGCGGACGCGATAAACGCCTCACCCGCCGCGACCTCAAAGATGCGCCCCTCCCCCGTCTTCACCTGGAGCGTACCCTTGAGCACTATTGTGTATTCGTCAAACTCAGGCGTTTGTCCCGGCTCGACCCAGCCCGGAGGGCTGACCATGCGCGCAATGCTCACGGCCGCGGTGCCGCTGTTTACGCGGCCGATGAATTCCTCAATGACCTTCGGCTTGTTGCCTGCGGCCTCAATGCGTGTGGGTTGGGGGATATGGCGGGACATGTTTGTTCTCTCCTTTGTAGGGCATTGCAAGGCGTCAAGATTATGGGCAAAGTGGGAAGAATAGGACAAATGGGAATGAGGAATGCCACCGTTGACAGGAAGATCGTCCTTCCGTATGCTTGCTCAGGCGAGAAAACCGAAACAACGAAAAGGAGGAGCCATGATCGAGGGGGTCTCCAACCAGCTTATACACCTTGTGACTTCGCTTATTGTTGTTTGGCTTGTTTGGCGCTACTACAGAGATAAACATTGCGTTTCAGCTGAGCGCTATGCGACTTTCTGGCCGCGCTTTTGGACCGGTTCAGTGGATTCGCTGGTTCTTTGGCCAATAGGTTTCTCCGCCTCCCTCATGGTCTTCTTTAATGTTTCGGCGAGCATTGTTGCGGCGATGATGTTTGTTGATTGTATTGCGTTGAGCGCCTACACCGTTCTGATGCATGCCCGTTACGGACAGACTGTCGGCAAGATGGTCACCCAAGTTAAGGTGTTGGATTATCGCACAGAGGGAAGAGTAACCTTTTGGCAAGCGCTGCTTCGGGAGGGCGTTCCGATAGTCCTGAATATGGGTTTCTTGGGTTGCATCCTGTTTGCCGTTCTTGCCGGAAGCTTGGCTCCGGAAGTCATCCTCAACGGCGAAAAGCTTGCGGCTTGGAAGCCCTTCTGGTTCTTCGCCGCGCTGCCTTTCTTGTGGTTCCTGGCCGAAATCCTGACCATGCTTACCAACGACAAACGGCGGGCATTGCACGATTTCATCGCAGGAACCATTGTGGTCAGAACGAATACTGCAGACATGGTGCCACTGCGTGGAGAAGAATATCCGGCGAACTATCCCATCGCGTGCGCGCGTTGCGGTGCGACCATCGCGGCGTTTGCGGTGGCATGCGAAAAGTGCGGGTGGTCATATAAGGAGGGGGACTAATCATACCGGCCGCATAGTCTGTCCTGCGGCAGGACTGCCAATGGGGGCGGTCTGGACGGACATATCGGAAAGACGGGGCTGGTTTGACAATTCTTGGGCCGGTTGCTACCGTGAGGGGTGTGGCACGGCTATTCCGCCGCGCATGGCGCGGCTAACCCTTTTCTGAACTTGGAGAGATGATTTCATGACACGCAAGTTGATGGTGACCGGATACGGTGGTTTTGTGGCGGGCAGCACGGTTTGGCAGGCGCTGCGCGACGGCGGGTGGGATGTGTACGCCCTGTCGCTGATTGAGGCGCCCGAAGAGCGGGACAACTTCCACTGCCTGCAGTTCGATCTGTGCGATTCGGCGAAACTGAAGGAGGTCTTCCGGCAGGTGAAGCCGGATGCGGTGGTGCACACCGCGGCGCTGGCCGACATCGACTATTGCCAGAACAACCAGGCCGACGCCGAGCGCATCAACGTGGGCGTGACACGAGAACTGGCCGGGCTCTGCGCCGACGCGGGCACCAAGATGATCGCTTGCTCGACCGATTCGGTGTTTGACGGCAAGAAGGGAATGTACACGGAGGAGGATGAGCCGGTCCCGGTGAACTTCTACGCCGAGACGAAGGCCAAGACGGAGCAGATTGTGCGCAGCACTGTGCCGAACGGCGTGGTCACGCGGCTGTCGCTGGTGATGGGCCTGCCGGTGCTGGGCGCCGGCAACTCATTCCTGGCCAAGACCTTCGACGCCTGGAAGAAGGGCGAGCAGACGAAGTTTCCGGAGAATGAAATCCGCACACCGGCGGACGTGATCACCGTGGGCCGCGCGTTCCTGGAGATCGCCGGAGGCGACTTCACGGGCATGCTGCACCTGGCCTGCTCAACGCGCATCAACCGCTACGAGATGGCCTGTGAGATTGCCGAGCGGCTCGGCTATTCGCGCGACCTGGTGGTCGCGACCGATTCGAACGCCATGCCCGGCCGCGCGCCGCGGCCCAACGACGCCTCCCTGGACAATGCCAAGGCCAGGCGCGTGCTGAAGACACCCATGCAGACGCTCATGTCCGGACTCGACCTGGTGCTGGAAATGAAGAAGATCCAGGAGCAGGGTGGCTGAACGCGCGGTGCTGACGCGCGAGAATTCAGGAGTCAGAAGTCAGAATGGAAAACTGGCGAAGACGTGCGGGGCTCGTCCTTTTGAGTGCGTGCGGCCATGCCGCCGCTTTTCTTCGCCGGGCCCATATTCACGAGCCGAAAGCGCGCTGTCTTAGGTCCCCCCTGGAGGGGGGCTGCCTCGCCGCAGGCGGGGCGGGGGGTGTATGCCCCCCACGCAGACCAATTTCTGAAGCAGGTACATTTCAGATCTTTGCGCGGGCGTACACCCCCCGGCCCTTCGGGCCACCCCCCTCCAGGGGGGACCAAGAGCGTCCGCCTGCCCGAGGAAGTTTCGGAAAAGGAGAACGAGGGGGCAAAGCACCGATACGGAGATATCCCATGAATCATCGGCATGTCCCGGCGATAGTCGCCCTGCTCCTGTTGCCGTTCGCGGCCCAGGCCGTCGTCTATGACACGGCAACGAAAACCGCAACTCTCTCGGACGGCACCGGCAAGCTGCAACTGCATCTAAACGCGGACCGAAAATGCATCCTGGACGCGGTGACCGTAAACGGCCGCAATGTGGTTAACCCCGAGACGGGCGTCTGCTCCGCCGTAAAGGTTGACTCGCGCTGGCACGGCACGCGCAATTGCACGGTCTCGCCGTCGGTGAGCGCGGAGGGCGGCGTGGTCACCGTGACGGGCATCCGCTTTGGCGGCGAAAACGTGCAGGTGGAGGAAACGTGGCAGTTCACCGAACTGCCCGACCGCATCCTTTGGAAGATTCAGCGCCGTTACGCCGGTGATACCGTGCTGGAGGAAACCTGTCTCCCCGGCTGGGACTTTGCCGACATGCAGACCTGGACGGGCGCGCTGCTCGACACGGGCGGCGTGGCCTGGTGCAAATTGATGGGATCACCCAACGCCACCTACGGCGTGCATGCCGGGTCGGTCACATTCTGGAACAAGGAGAAGAACGACTGCCTGCGCATCACCGCGACACCGCAGTCCGGCGCACAGGCGGCCGTGCGTTTCTCCCACCAGCCCAACGGCATCTTCTCGTTCAACAACATCATCACGACCGCAGCCGTGCAGCCAAAATACGACCTGCGCCGCTTCCTGACGGACAAGCAGGACGTATGGAAGCCATTCACCGCCTCCGGTGAGATATCGGTGGAGTACGCGCTGGCCGCACGGGACTATGACCGGGCCTATTATCGGGGCGACATGAAGGGCATCGACGCCGGGGCAGTGCGCGAGATCTGCAACACCATCGGCCGCATCGGCGTCATCGACGCGGGCATCATGGGCAGCAACGGCTGGTACAGCGGCTATGCGGTGCTGCAGGAGCCGTGGCTGGCGCTGATGGGGCTGCCCATCGACGACCCGCAGTTCTTCGCCAACTACGCGACGGCGCTGGACTATGCCCGCGACCACGCCGTCGACGCCGACGGTCGCGTAAAGCCGCGCTGGGCGCACGCCAAGGGCGACGAGATTCCGGGCACCTACGACGAGCACGGTTTCTATGAGTGTCAGTGGGGCATCATGTGGAACACGCAGCCGGACTACGTGACCAACGTAGCCGAACTGTTCGATTTCACCGGAGACATCGACTGGGTGCGCGGCCAAAAAGACACCTGCGAGCGGGTGCTGGGCCTGGCGTTGTCGCGCGATTCGAACAACAACGGCCTGCTGGAATGCATGACCGCGTCGCACACCGAAGCAAAGGGTTCCGACTGGATCGACGTGGTGTGGGCGGCCTTTGACAACGGGTTTGTCAATGCGGAAATGTACAACGCGCTGCTGCTCTGGGCCGGTGTGGAGGAGGTGCTGGGCGATGCGCCGGCGGCCTCGAAGTACCGCACGGCCGCCATTCGCATCCAGGAAGCCTTTAACACACCTGTGGCCGAGGGCGGCCT
>CAIJOU010000034.1 GCA_903822375.1 Candidatus Hydrogenedentota bacterium | reverse complement strand
CCATGAAAGCGTTTCGCCTGAGTATTTCCCACCCAAACGCATCCACAAAGACGAACAAACCTAACCTGGCTTTTGAATTTGCCATGCAGTCCCTTTTCCTGCGGGCGAAAATGCCCGCGCCGGTCGCAAGAGATTACGAAATAAGCTTCAACGCCTCTTCCCGTGTGTTCACGATGTCAAAGATCCGGTGCATACGGACCAGTTCGAACAGGGTGCGCACCGGTTTGGTCATGGAGCACAGCACCAGCGCTCCGCCCTGCCCTGAGATCTGGCGGAGACAGGACAGAATTCCGCCCAGTCCCGAACTGTCCACAAACTGCACGGCCGAGAGGTCCATGATCATCTTCACCGCGCCTTCGACGTGGGGGGCCATTTCACGCTTGAAGTCAGCCACGTTGCCCGCATCCAGACTGTCGCCGTGAAGCACCACAATCGTTGCACTTCCGCTGGGTTCGCTTGTCACTCGCATGATTCGGATCTCCTTATTATTTTCCGTCAAAAATCTTGGTCATTAAGACTGTGCTGCGGCGGTCTTCCGCCACGAAGTACTCTACCTGGTCAAAGCACTGCTCAACAATGAACAGGCCATATCCGCTTTCGGACATTTCCTCCGCATTGGGCTCCGGAATGGCACCAGGCTCAAAGAACGGCCCGTCGTAGTCCAACCGCAGGCACATGCGGCTGGAAAAGGCCTCCATGCGCAGGTCGATGCTGTGACCCTGCTCCGCTTTGAACGCGTGCTTGACGATGTTGGTAAGCACCTCCACCAGCCCCAATTCCGCCTTGACGACGGCATCTTCGGGCACTTCCACATGGGACAGGCTTGCGCAGAAGGCCTGCACGAAACTCCTGACCCGTCCTATTTGGTCCAGCGCCGCCGCCAACTGGCAGGTGGCCGTTTCAATCGGCGCGATCTTTACCACAAGGCAGGTCGCGTCGTCGGACAGGCCCACCCCCCGGGTAAACTCAGATGTCAGTTGGATGATGGCGGCGACGATTTCCCCGCTGTCGCGGTGACGGCACTCCAGCGCCACGCGCTGGATTCCCTCCACCCCGAAATAGAGACCTTCGGGGTTGTGGGCCTCCGTGATTCCGTCTGAATAGATTACAAAGACGTCGCCGGCGCTGAACGCCGTGCTGTGCTGCTCGTAGTTCTCCTCTATCAGAACACCAATGGGCACATTGTACCCCTCCAGCGTACTGCAGCGGTCCTCGTTCAAATGCAGTTGGAGCGTCTTGGTGTGCCCGCAGTCCACAAAGGTGCAAACACGGGCGTGCAGGTCGAAGCGTGCGTAGAACAACGTGACAAACACGCCGATGTCCGGACGCGCAAATTCGGGCGTGACTACCGAATGCACCTGGTTGACGATATCCGCGGGATCGGGAAGGCGGCCGTTAAGCCCGGGAGGCATCTGGTTGCGGGCGCGCAGGAAATGGTTCTTGGTGGCCGCGCCCAGAAGGGCGGCCGTGGTCCCTTTTCCCATAATGTCGCCCACCAGGACGTCAAGACATTCCGAGTTGTACTCGAAGAAGTCGTAGAAATCGCCGTCCACCTGGTCCGAGGGGAAACTCGCAATACCCACGGTCAGTCCGCAGAGGTTCTCCGGCCGTTTCCCGAACAGAAGGGTTTCCTGAATCCGGCGGCGCAGAAGCAGTTCCCGCTGGTAAGATTCCTGCAGTTCCTCCTCCGTGCGGACCCGCTCGCTGATGTCGCGGATGATTCCGGTAAAGAGGTGCTTGCCCGACGCAAGAAGTTCGCTCACCGCCAGCTCTGCCGGGAAGCTCTCTCCGTTGGCCCGCAGGGCCTTCACCAACCGGCCCTTCCCGATAATGTGCTGTTCGCCGCTTCGGCGGTAACGCTTGAGAAAATCGTCGTGGTCGCGGCTGTCCGGGTCGGACATCAACATGGACACGTTTCTGCCGAGCATCTGGTCCGGGGTGTATCCGAAGATTTGCGCAAGCGCCGGATTGACGACCTCAATGACGCCCATGTCATTGATTGTGATTATTCCATCCACCACGGTATCGAGAATGTTGCGAATGCGTCCCTCACTCTCGCGAAGCGCCTCGGCGGCGGCCCGCCGCTGCAGTTCCCCCCGGTGGGCCCGAATAAGGCTGGTGCAGGTGGTTAGCAGCGGCTGCAACTGTTCGGCCAGCGCATCGTCATAACCGCCGGGACGGTTGGCCAGTCCCAGCATGCCCACCACCTCGTCGCCCAACCGGAACGGCAACCCCATGAAGGAGCGCATTTCCGGATGGCCCTTGGGCAGCCCTCCGCTGCGGGGGTCCTGTGTCGGTATGTTGGAGATTACGGTTCCGCCGCTCGTGACAACCGCGCCGAACAGCGTCTTCATGTTGCGGAACTCGAAGCCGAGCAGGGAGTTCTTGGCGAAAAGATCCCTGGTCTCCTCGTCCCAGGCAATGTTGGTCATGGCGTGGGTTTTCAGGTATGGCTGACCCTCTGCGTTGCGGTGTACCTCGCCGATAAACCCGTATTCGCTCGATGTGATGCCCAGTATCTCCTTGAGAAGACGGCCGAACACGACGCGGGGCACGCCGTCTTCGATGAATTCGGTCTGGGCGTGGCTGATGGTCTCGATCAATTGTGTCTTTTGGCGCAGCATGCGCTCAAAACGGTGCCGACTGGTCACATCCCGCTGGATTGCCACGAAACGCGTAATGACGCCGCTGCTGTCGCGCACGGGGGAAATGTGCAGTTCCGCCGAGTAGGGCTCGCCGTCCTTGCGGTAATTGATGGTCTCGCCCTTGAAAGACTCGCCGCGCGTGAGCGCGGCGCGCACGTCGGCCCGAAACTGCGCGGAGGTCTCGGGACCCTGGAACATGCGCGGCGACCGTCCCAGCACCTCCTCGGGCGCATACCCCGTAACGGCGGCAAAGGCGGGATTCACGAACAGTATCTGGGGACCCGGACTGTCCAGGTCGGCCGTGGTAATCAGCACCGAATCCGATGCGTGCCGTACCGCCGAATCCAGCAGGCGCAGCGACTCTTCGCTTCGCCTGCGCTCCGAAATGTCGACCATCACCTCAAGCAGCTTTTCCTCGCCGCCGATTTGGATGCGTTTCACCGACTTGATCACGGGCACCCGTGACCCGTCAAAGCGGATCATGTCGCGGTCCGAATTCTCGACAGACAATCCCTGGTCGGTGATGGGGCAGTTCCCCTTCTGCGCGGGGCACATGAAGTCATGGCATGTCCGGCCAATCACCGCGGACTCGGAGGCCCCAAAGAGCTTCAATGCGGCCGGATTGAGCGATTCGATGACATGGGTGCGCGCATCCACAATAACCACGCCGGCGCTCAGGCTGGCCAGCAGGGTGCGGTGGAGGGCCTCGCTTTCACGCAGCGCGGTTTCCGCCCGCTTGCGCTCCGATATGTCGATCGCAATGAACAGATAACCCGACGGCACATTCCTTGCGTCCATCAGGCGGGTGACCATCAGGTGCATGTCAATGCGGCGGCCATCCTTGCGAATACAGCTCCAGTCCTCATCGAAGGGCTTTCCACCCGATGCCCCGGCGGCAAACACGTCAAAGCCCGAAACAGTGCTCCCGCGCGATTCCGAGAGGCGGCGGCCCCACTCCGCCAGTTCTTCGGGCGCAAGAAACTCCAACGGGGTGAAGCGGCCCACAACCTCACCGGACCGGTAGCCAAGCAGCACCTCGGCGCCGCAGTTAAACAGGTTGACCATGCCGTTGTCATCGGTGGCGATTATGGCCACGTCCTTGGAAGAGTTCAGCACACTCTTGAGAAAGGCGTTGATCGCGCTAATCTTTTCGGCGTCGCGACGGCGCAGCACCGCCGTCCCCAGCGCCGACGCCGCAGCCATCAAAATGGCCGCCTCGTTGGTGTTCCACTCGCGATCCTGATGACAGTCATCGAATCCCACAAATCCCAGGAAGTACCCTCCGGGGACAAGGTCACTGTACAGCAGAATCGGCGCCACAATGATGGACCGTATGTCCTGTGATTCCAATATGGCCCGTTCTGTCTCGGGAAAATCACGCACCCGTCCCATCAGGGCCTGTCCCGAGGCGAGCGTTTCACGCCAGCGCGAAAAATCGGGATCGTACGGCAGGTTCTGAAGGGCCGGATTGTCCGCCTGCGTGGGCACCCCGTCTGCAGACCATTCAAAGCGCTGGCTCATTGTCAGCGCGCCCGTGGCGGGATCCTGCTGGTTTTCAAAAAAGTACACCCGGTCCACCTCCGCGGACCTTCCCAGTATCTCCAGCGCCTTGTCGATATCCTCCGTGCGGTTGCCCATAAGCAGCGCGGACGACGCGCGCGCGGCACCCTCCAACAGACGGTCGCGCTGCCTCAGCGCCAGGGAGGCTTTCTCCGCCTCGGTAATGTCTGACACCGTTCCCTGCCAACCCGTCCGGTTGTTCCAGCGGTCGACAACCGCGATCGCCACCACCAGGAGGGCGCGGGGCCCGTCGGCATCCCGCGGCGCAATGGTGTGCATCTCTTGGACGGGACTGCCCGCGCTTTCGGACAAGACCCGACGCCACTCCATACCGTCGGCCCGGGGAATGAAGTCATCCAGCTGTCTGCCCAGCATCTGTGCCGAAGAACAGCTCCAGAGCAACCTGGCATGGTCGGAGCTGTACAAAAGGCGGCCTTTGGCGTCAATTTCCCAAAGCCAGTCGGATACGCATTCCGCGATATTTCGAAAACGCCGTTCCGAAGCGGCCAAGCGCTCCGCACGTCCGCGCAGGTAGAGCATCAGCACGATGCTGCCCAGGAACAGCAGGTCTATCGCGATGGCCACCCAGGTTGCCCCGCCCACGTTCCGGGTCACATCCAGACGCCACTGTCGGGCATCAACACACGCGGCCAGACATACGTAATGGTCGGCTCCGGCAACGGGGAGACAGGCAAACCCACTTACCCAAGTGCCCCACCGGTCCTTCTCCGGCCCCTCGACATCGCCCGAACCGGAGAGGATCACTCCCCGCAACAAGGCCGACGCCTCAGGATATTCGTCGCCGGGCAGAGCACGTTCCAAAGACTCGTATGCTTCGGAATCCGCAAGAAACACCACCTTGCCCTGATGAAGCGTCACCAGATGGACAAAATGGATGTCTTTTCCCACATCCTTAATCCGTTTCAGAGACGTCCGTACCCGCTCAAAGGCCGGCGTGCCCCGATCAGAGGGGCTTGCGGTAAGCTGGGACAGGTCTTCCGGAGCGACCGAAAGCGACGCAGCCCTCACCCAAGAAGTCAGCTCACGGCGCATTTCCGCATCGGCCGCCTGAAACTCAAAGACGATTGCCACAACACTGGCGGTAAGCGCAAGCACCGCCGCCGTCGCCACACCAAGGACAAGGATAGTCCTTCGGGTTTTCGGGGATAACCGGGCAATGTTGAGCCACAACTGCATTTGATTAGTCTCTTTTCACGCGACCAGTCACATTAAGAATAGATAATACCGAGCACATGGGCATCACTTCTACCCGAAGGTGGAAGAATGTGACTTGGGCCGGGGCATGGTCCACATGGTTGACAACGTTCACCGAGCCCAATCTCATGCTTCTCACACAAGATTTGCGCACCTCAAAGAATCCTTCTTCGTGTCGCGCAGAAACAATACTTCCGCACCCCGCAAACGCCACACCTGACCCGACCGCTGTCCATTGCATGCGGCAGGGGCGGTGCGGACGGGATGGAATTCGGACGAAATCTACGCGGAACCGGCCCCTCCATCTGCAGTACAGTTCACCCAACCCAAAAGGGACTTCCTTTGGGAGGCTGACCGGCACTCTGGTTAACTCCTGTCACCGTTCTCCACACCTTGCCCAAGACTACACGTTCGGCGCAACAAGACCGTCCTAATAATGCCAAGCCACCGAGGGGCATGTGGCCACATTCATTGTCTACCAGGGGGGGCGCCTCCAGAATCAGGTATTTCCTGATTTACCGCCTCGAAAAACCTGAGGGGCCGAGAAGTAAACCTTTGCACCACTCCACCCTTGAAACACCTTCGGTTCCCGTTCAGCAAACGGCTCAGAAACTCACCACGCAAACACGCGCGAACAGGCATCACTGACTGACCCATTGTACACCACCCCCCGGACTGGAGCGTATGCGGGTCGGGGCTCAGCGGCCGCGGCGCAGTATTCTGGACACGCGCTCCCAATAGTAGCCCCGTTCGGCCCTGTTCATCCCAAGAGACACGAAGGAAAGGGCAAACACGACGCACCCGACCAGTTCGAGCCAGGCGATATTCAGCAGCGAGTGGGGTGCCAGGAAGAAGCGTCCGGCGACATGGAAAGCAGCCAGCATGGGCACGCAGGCCACAATCGAGGGCCATGCGGCCGCATGATAGTATGAAAAGAAAGTGAAACCGTATTTGTGTCCCGCCTTCGGCTGGACAACCATAATGTCCACCGCCAGTGTTGAAAGCAGCGTCGCCAGCGCCACGCCGTTCATGCCAAGCGGAATCACCAGCGCCAGGGTCATAGCAAGATTGGACAGCCCCCCCCCTATGAAGGCATAGGACAAAAACTTCTGATGGCCGGTCATGGAAAGGATGTTGGCGGCGTTGGCAT
>CAIJOU010000033.1 GCA_903822375.1 Candidatus Hydrogenedentota bacterium | reverse complement strand
GATTCAATCCGGTCGAGCTGCGCCAGCAACTGTGTCCCCTCGCTGGCCTCGCCCGTTGTCACCGCGACATCAACGATCACCCCCGAACGCTCCTCCACCGCGGTGTGCTGTTTGTAGGTGGGTTCGAGCGGGCGGCCCTTGGATCGTGTAAAAAGGCTTCTGTAAAAAGCCCTTTGCAAAAAGGGGCCATCGTTTGCTCAGATCTTGGTGGTTTGAGAGTAGCCAAGAACAGAAAGGAGCTAAACGATGGCCAAGCACAATGATGACGGGTATTTGTCGGAAATTCAAGAACATCTGGATGGCGACATGCTGCGGACAATGGTTGAGGTGATGGCGCGGCGTGTGATGCAGGAGGAGCTTTCGGCTCACCTGGGCGCGATGCCTCATGAGCGCACGGGGGGCAGGCGCGGCTATCGCAACGGTTACAAGCCCCGCAAACTCAAGACGCGGGTAGGGGAACTGGAGTTCGAAGTGCCGCAGGCGCGGGGCGTGGAGCCCTATTCTCCGCTGTTTTTTGCCAAGTGGGAGCGCAGCGAACGGGCGCTTTTGACGGCCTGCGCGGAGATGTATTTCATGGGGGTGTCAACGCGCAAGGTGAAGCAGGTGCTTGAGAAGATGGGCGGTTTCTCGCTGTCGGCATCGACCGTATCGTGCGTGGCGCAGGAACTGGACGAGAAGATTGCGGAGTTCCGGGGCCGCCGCCTGGACGGGAACGAATGGCCGTACTTGATGGTGGACGCGACCTACATCAAGGTGCGCCGGCGGGGCCGCGTGGTGAACATGGCGGCGCTGGTGGTGGCAGGCGTGAATGACGACGGCCGGCGCGAAATCCTCACCTGGCGGCTGGCCGAGGCCGAGTCGGAGGACACGTGGACCGAAGTGTTCCGCGAACTCCGGCAGCGCGGCGTTACGGGCGTGCAGTGGCTCATCTCCGACGGCCACGAGGGCATCCGTGCGGCGCTGCGAACCCAGTTTTCGCAGGCCGCTTGGCAGCGGTGCTGGACTCATTTCATGCGCAACGCGCTGAAAAAGGTGGGCCACAAGCACCAGAAGGCACTGGCCAAGGAGTTGATTGCCGCACGCAAATTCGATCAGGTGTCCATCTGCATGGCCGAAGCGGAGCGGATTGCTGCACGCTGGGAAAAGGACTACCCAAAGGCGGCCCGGCAAATCCGGGAACAGTTCGAGCAGACCCTGGCCGTCCACGACCTGCCCAGGGAACATCGTCGGCGGGTATACACGACGAACATCATGGAACGGATAATGGCCGAAGTGAAACGCAGAACGAATGTTGTGGGAATCTTCCCCAGCGAGGCGTCGTGCGACCGGCTTGTCGGCGCGCAGCTACTGGAACGCCACGAAAGCTGGCAGTGCGAGACTACGCGCTACCTTGTCATGGACCACATTACACAAACACCGCCCAAGCAGTCTGGGCGAGACAAAACTGCATGATGAAGGAAAATTGTTGACATCCTCCCCCGGGGGAGGATGTCAACAAAACGCAACCCAAAAGGCTATCCTCGGACACCAAGACCTGACGAATTTACAGAAACTTCTTGACACGAGCGTTCCTCTGCGGGCCATATTCCCCCTCCGGCGACCCCGGCGGGTTCCACCGATAATGCCAGTGTGGACCCTCGTGTTGGCCTCCCTGCCCCGGATGCTGCTCCAAGACTATTCTTCCTTTCACTTTGTCGGTCCCCCACGGCCAGATGAATCTTGTGGGGTCCTTCGGGTCCACCGTGTGATCCCTTCCAAGAAGTTTGTCCATCTCTTCTGCAATAGCTTTAGGATCTCTGTCTTTATCTCCGTCTTTGACCTGCGGCCAGTTTGGAAACCTATCGTCCGTGTCCCCGGGGTTGTGTCTTTCTGGGAGCCCTTTATTTTGTAGGTGCGTCTTTGTGTTATTCTCCTCGCATTCCTTAATCAATCCCAGTGGATCGATGCCGGTAATGGGGTTCCCCCCGACATATCCATAGACGTTCAAACCTGCGGCAAGCCCCAGCGGATCCCGCATGTTCCACCGCGCGGTCTGCGGGCTGTAGTAGCGGAAGGGGGCGAAGTACTGGCCGATGGCCGGGTCCCAGCGGTGGCCGGTGTAGCCGACGGTGAGCGGCAGTCCGGCCGAGCGCATGAGTTCTCCGTAGGGCGAGAAGTCGAAGCGCGCCTTGGACGACTTGTCCTGCCCGAGCATCTGCCGCGGGCTGCCCAATTGGTCGTTCAGGTTAAAGCGCCAGTCCGCCGTGGATGGGTCCGACCCGGCATAGGCCGCCAGGCCGGGCACGTAGCCCGTCTGCTTCGCGCCGATGTACTGACCGCCCGTGCCCGCCGCGTACTCGCCGCTCTCCTCCCAGCCCGACCACCGGAACCGCACCGTCTGCGACGGCTGCCCCGAGAACCAGCTGACTTCCGAGCGCCGTTTGCCCAGCCCGTCATAGTCCCACGTCCCGACCAGCGCCTCGCCGGGCAGATACGACACGGCTGTCGCGAGCTTGTCACCGCAG
>CAIJOU010000032.1 GCA_903822375.1 Candidatus Hydrogenedentota bacterium | reverse complement strand
GGACCAGAAGAAGTCCGATGACGCTTCCGCCAAGGAGAAGGCCGGAAAGGCCGACCCGAAGCTGATCACCGTGAGTTACAAGGTCGCACGGGGCGAGAGCATTGCCGGCATTGCCGCCAAGAACAACATGAAGCCCGAAGAACTGATGGCATTGAACAAGCTGTCGGCCAAGTCCGTGATAAAGGAAGGTCAGGAACTGACCGTGCGCAAGCCCGCCGCCGACAGCGGTCACGATGCGGGCCGCAGCGACGTGAAGATGGCCAAAGCGGTTGCGGCGAAGGACAGCAAAGTCGTGCATACCGTCGCCGCGGGACAGAATCTCACCGTTATCGCCAAGCAGTACGGCGTGGACATCAACCAGCTCTATGAGTGGAACGCCTGGCCCAAGAGCCGGGTGTTGCAGGTCGGCGATGCGGTCGTGATCTACAAGAAGAAGCCCTGATCAAAGCCCGGCCCACGCGAAAAACGCGCTGAAGCCGAAAGAAATCTTCCCGCCTTCGCAGGAAAACCGGGCGTTCACGGTCTCGCCTGCCCCACTCATCTTCGTCAGCTGAAATGCTCTAACACTTCATCCTTCAGCCTTCAGCCTTTGCACTTCAGCCTTCATCTCAGGGCTCGTAAAGCGGATAAAACACGCCGCCGGTGGGCAGTTTGGGGAAGAAGTAGGTGGACTTTTCCGGCATCGGCTCGGTGGCTTCGGCGCAGGCGCAAATCTGCTCCGTCCGCGTCGGCTTGAGCACGAAAGCCATCAGCGCCGCACCGCTGTTGACGGCCTCCAGCGCCGTGGAAAGACTCTTCTCGTAGCCGTATTCGGCGCCCTCGGGCATGCCCATGATGCGCTCGAAAATGCCGCGGTGAAGCAGCGCCACGTCGAGCGCGCGCCATGCAGGACCACGGTCCTCGCCCAGCAGCGCCTCGCGCTGTCCCCGGAACCGGAGCAGATATTGGCCGCGGCCGTGCACGGCCAGGCCGAACACACCGTCTTCGGGGTCCGACTTGACCAGCGTGTGCAGGTCGCCGTCCGTCGGCGTCACGTCAAACCATTTGCCCAGTGCGTCCATAAACGTGTCAAACTCGAATCCGTCATAGGGTTTCACCACGCGGTGCGCGGCGTACACCCGCAGGCCCGCGTCCTCAAAGCCGACGAAACCCATGAGCGCGAAGTCCCACGGCTGAAGGTCCGGCCGGTGGCCCAGTTTCTCGCGCATCTCGTCGCGGTAGGTGCAGGCCGTGCGGAAGCGGTGGTGGCCGTCGGCGATGTACAGCGTCTTGCCGGGGAAGAAGGCGCACACCTCCGGGTCGGCGGGCACGCGCCAGAGTTCCTGCTGCACCCCGTCAAAGGTGTGGGCAACGAGGTCCGCCGGACGTTCCTCCATCTGGGCAAGAAATGCGGCCAGCCGCCGCTCAGGGTCCGAATAGAGCACAAACACCGCACCCAGGCTCATGCGTGTGGCGCTGGTCAGCGCGTAACGGTCCGCCACCGGCTTGTCAAAAGTGCGCTCATGGCCGAGGATGTGGCGCTCGTCCGACTCGGGCAGTCGCGTGGCGGCGAAGAAGCCGCGGCGCGTGTGGGACAGCCCCTCCAGATCGGTGAACTGCTGGCGCAACAGGTAAAACGAAGGCTGGTTGTCGCGGCAGAGGCCGCCCTTGGCAATCCAGTCCTGAAGCACCGCAGCGGCGTGGTCATAGGCCGACCCGCCGTCCGGCCCCGGCTTGGGCAGGATGACATGGACCATGTTCCACGGGCTGCGCGCCGCCAGCGCGGCCCGCTCGTCCGGCGTGATCACGTCATAGGGCGGCGTGATCACATTGTCCAGCGTGCCCGTGACGGCGGGATTAAAGCGGAATCCGCGAAATGGCTTGATTTCCAGCATGTGGTTCTGGTCCTTGTGGGTGGTGTGCCTTGCACGCCTTGGAGAGGCCCTATTTTACCGGGGACGGGGACGGGAGGTCAAAAGCCGCTGAAGGAGAAGGCGAGTGTCTGGGAGGGTATTGCGTGAATAGAGGCAATATGGTATATTTTCTATACCATGGAGTTTGAGTTTGACCCGCACAAAAGTCTGGCCAATCACAAGAAACACGGCATCGACTTCATTGAAGCGCAGGCGCTGTGGGATGACGAGTCTTTGCTGGAGGTCCCGGCAAGAACAGAGGATGAACCGCGAAGCATCGTCATTGGCAGGATTCGCGACAGAATCTGGGCGGCCATCATCACCCGCAGAGAAGAGCGGATACGCATCATCTCCGTGCGCCGCGCGCGGAAAGAGGAACAGGCTCTATATGAAAGCTAAGGAACT
>CAIJOU010000031.1 GCA_903822375.1 Candidatus Hydrogenedentota bacterium | reverse complement strand
TGGTGCAGGCGGCGCGCAGCCGCCGCGAGGGAAGGACCATGCCCAGCAGCAGGGAAAGGCTGAGATAAATGAGCCCGACATGCAACCCTGACACGGACAGCACGTGGACCGTGCCCGACGCCACGAACTGCTGGTAGAGTTCACGGTCAAAGCCGCTGCGCTCGCCGAGCCAGATACCCAGCACAAAGGGCACCACCGATGCGGGCATGGCCGCGCGCAACCGCTCTGCCTGCCACTGGCGAAGGCGGGATACGGCATGGCGTAACCGGCCAACAATCTGCCCTGTTTCTTCCAGCCCCTCCCTGCGCAGCGTGATTCGGCTGAACACGGCCCTGCGGCGGCACATGTCCTCCAGCCCGTATACGCCGAAATTGACCGGGCCAATGTCGGGCCGCAGTTCGCCGGTGACCTGAACCTCCTTTCCGTCCAGCAACGGCCCGGTGGGGTCCCGCCAATACGCCAGGCAACGCCCCCGCAGGGGAAGCGTCTGCCCGTCCCCCATCCTCGCGGACACGTTGAGCACAAAACGCAGGTGGTCCGTGCCGGGAAGATAAACGGGCGCCTCGGACACCTCGCCAATGAGTGTGCAGCGGCGGGTGGGATGCTCCACGGCAAATTGCAGCAGCGCGTCCCCCTCCTCCGGAGGCGCGCGCAGCGCCCATGCCCCAGCCCCCAACGCCATGCACAAGAGGAGCACCACAGCCCGATCCCGCCAGGGAAGCCGGAAAACCATCCATACAACAGCGACTACCGCGAACAACACGGCCAGCAACGCACCCGCGCCCGGCCCTTCCAACCACGCGGCCATGCGGATGCCCAAAGCAAGCCCAAGCGCCATCCAAACCCAATGCCGGTTCACTGGCTGTCGTCCCCACCACTTTCCAACCCGGGCCACTGTGGTCCCGGGCAGTGTCTATAGTAAGCGCGCGGACTGCGGGCGTCAAGCGTCGGGGCAGGGTGCGTGCAGTAAAGCGGAGCGCACCATTATGAGGCGGCCGGGACCGGTGCGCTCCGCTTCGCCTCGGACACCCCGCAGATTTCTGCTTGCGGTGCCGGGTGCCCGTGTCATACCATGCCCGGGACATTGGGCATTGAACCGGCAAGAAGGAGGCATTCCATGAGCGACGGACGGATTCCAACCCTGCATGTGGTGGGCGACTGCATCCCGCAGTCCTATTACCGGGCAATCAAGGCGGTGTGGGAGAACGGGCTCGCCATCCGCACCGAGTATGACCGCAAGGACGCATCGGGCAAATACATCGACCCGCCCAGCCGCGACGCGCGGGTGCTGATCGAGGTGAAAGACCCGTTTGCGCAGCCGCGCTACTCGCCCATTTCCTTCTGCGAGATCGGCACGTACATCGCCGAAATCATGGGCGCCAAGGACTATCGCGTGGTGCCCTTTGACCAGTTGGAACAGGCCGTGCACGGCGAGTTCTCCGCGCAGGAATGGCCCTACACCTACCACCAGCGGCTTTTCGCCCATCCCGATGCGGGCGGTTCGATTGTGGACCAGATGGCGCTGGCGGTGGAGCGCCTGGTGCAAACGCCCTATTCGCGGCGCGCCATCGCCACCACTTCCGTACCGAACCTCGACCCTTATCTGAAGGAGGACATCCCCTGCCTGCGCGAGGTGCAGTTGCGCTGCCCCGAGGACGCGGACGGAAACCTGGTGCTGAACATGAACACGACGTGGCGCTCCCGGGACCTTTACAAGGCCTGGGGCGACAACCTGATCGCCATCACGTTCATGCAGCAGGTGCTGGCGAAGCAGATCGAAGCCAGGGGCGGCAAGCCGGTGCGTGTGGGCAGCTACGCGGATTATGCGTGCTCGCTGCACATCTACGGTCAGGACTTCGGCGCCGTGGGCGGCAGCGAAGAGCGGGGCCTGCAGAGCTTCTTCGACACCTTCGACGAGGACGGGTTCGTGGCGCGGTCGCTGACCAGCGAAATGGCCAGGGACATGCTCGTGCTGCCGCAGATGTACGATCTGATCTCGGAGCGCCAGATTGAGCAGTGGCATTTCCCGCCCGAGAGTGTGGAGCTGATCAAGGGGCTCATCGCCGACATCGAATCGGACAAATACATGGTTTAATGGAACCACGAAGGCACGAAGGAGAAAAGAGGACGGAGGAAGGGAAGATGGAATTTGATGCCCTGTCAAATCGTGTGATCGGTTGTGCCATTGAGGTGCACCGGCATCTCGGGCCCGGATTACTGGAATCGGCCTGTCTCCGATGCCTGTCCCACGAATTGAGTCTTGCGGGATTGAAACACGAGACAGAGAAGCCCCTGCCCTTAACCTACAAGGGTGTTTCCTTGGATTGCGGATACCGTATTGACCTGCTGGTGGAAGACGAGTTGATAGTCGAGCTGAAGTGCGTGGAGAAACTCCTGCTCATCCACCAAGCCCAATTACTCACCTATATGAAACTTATGGGCAAGCACGTCGGCCTGCCAATCAACTTTAACGAAGAACGCCCTGTGGACGGATTAAAGCGTATGGTCTTTTGAATCTTCTTCCTTCGTGCTCTTCGTGGCTTCGTGGTTCATTCCTCTTCCTGCTTGATGCGTTGTTGGAGTACTCAACATGACAATCGGACCTGCCGGCATCTTGATGGCGTCCATGCTTCTCTTTGGGCAGGCGGACGAGCCCCGCTATATTTTCGTCAACAACGCACCCGGCATTGTGTGGGACCA
>CAIJOU010000030.1 GCA_903822375.1 Candidatus Hydrogenedentota bacterium | reverse complement strand
CGCATGTTCTCATTTTCGTTCACCGCGTAGTTTTCTGGATGAAGGCTGATATCCAGTATCATGGCTCGAAGGTCGCGCCCGGAGGAATCGGTTTCCGGAACAATGGTGCCCACCACGTTCCTGCCGAGAATCTCCTCCGGCGTGTAGCCAAAGAAACGATGGGCGAATTCATTGAAGAAGGTCACATGGCCCTCTTTATCCATGCGCAGAATAATGCTGTTGGCATTCTCCACCAACTCGCGGTATTTCTCCTCGCTTTGCCGCAACGCCTCCTCCACCCGCTTTCGCTCGGTTATCTCGTGCACAAATGTCACGAAACGCCCGCCTTCCGCAGCCTTGTGCTGGGAACAGACTTCGACGTCAATAATGGTCCCGTCCTTGCGACGGTGCCGGGACTCAAACCGGTCCTGGCCCTGTGCCAAGATCTTCTGAAAACGTTTGGTGACTGCGTCTTCTGTCTCGTCGACTTCCAGGTCGGAAATGCGCATGGCCAACAGTTCTTCTTCGCTGTAGCCGCTCATCCGGCAATAGGCCTCATTGACCTCCAGCAGGCGCCCCTGTGTGTCCGCCACCCAGAAGCCGTCCATGGCCATTTGGAGGATGGTCCTGTGCCGCTCCTCGCTCTTTCGTAGCGCCTCCTCGGTCCGCTTGCGTTCGGTGATGTCGCGGGTGACGCCTTGGATCTCCAACAGGCGGCCTTCCAGGTCGAGAACGGGGGCGGTCAGGATCTCGCCCTGAAACAAAGAGCCGTCCTTGCGGCGGTGAACCAGTTCGAGCGCCGCGCCTTCGCGGTCCAGTCTTCCGCTTAATCGGCGTTCCAACGACACAGCCGCGGCTTCGATGCTGGCGGGTTCGAGAAGAAAGTCAAAGTTTTCTCCGAGAAGTTCCTCCGGCTCGAATCCGGCGATAACCTTCGCCGCGGAATTTATGAACGTAAAGCGGCCCTGGAGGTCCACCCGCCAGACGACGTCGTTGGTGCCCTCGACCAGACCGCGATAGCGCGCCTCGCTTTGCAGGATGGATTCCCCGGCGGACTTGGCCTCCGAATGACTGGCGGCCAGCAACAGCGCGGTCATGGTCATCACCGCGACATAGAACTGCGCAAGCAACAGCCTATGGATTGGGTCTTCGCCGCCCCAAAGCAGAGGGGTGTGATAGTCTGCGTTCAGCGCCGCACCTGTAACACTTAATATTGTCAGCAGAACAAGTGCGAGCGTTGTGCCACGCGTGCCAAATCGCAAGGCGGGCCAGGGAAGCAAGGCGAAAAGGAGGAACGGCGGCAGGGTGCGCATGCCGAAAATGGCGCTCGGATTAAACGTCAGCCATGCCAACACAAACCATATGACCAGGAATGCGCCCTGCTCGGCCACGCAATGCCATCTCACGCCCAGCATCGGTTCCTGCCGTGTGGCCCAGGAGACAATGACCGGAGTTACAAGCAGTATTCCAAGGCCATCGGCAATAAACCACGTTCGCCAGAACGTCCAAAACGGGGCGGTGCTGATAAAATGGGCCGTGGCCGCGCCGACACATGCGGTGGCGGCATTCACGAATATTGCGGCTGCGAATAATGCCACCACTTCACGCGCGCGGCTGAACGTTATCCCATCGCCGCAGATTCGAAGGGCCAGCGATGCGCAGCCCAACGATTCGAGGACGTTCGCTGTCATGAAGCCCACACTGCCCATGAAGGGACGGCCCGCGAGCAGATTCGCCAAGTTCCCGGAAATGAAAAGGACTGCGGCAATCGCCGGCCACAGGCGGCGCGGGCTGAGCAGGAGCGCCGCCAGACCAATGCCAGCGGCCGGCCATATAACCATGAGCACCTTTGAGGCATCCGGAAACAGAAACGATAATTGGTGCGCAAGGAAATACGCCACCCCAATACAGGCGACCCAAAGGACACGCCGTTCCGTAAAAGAACGCACGGATGAGCGCGGCCTGCTGCAAATCTCTTTAGCCATACCTAGCCGGTCGTTCCCGGATATCCATCCGGCACGGATGGGCATCCCGCCAGCGCGAAGAACACCCCCACCGGCACAAGTTCCAGAACCCTTGACACGCTCTTCATCTAGCGCCTCCTCTGTTGCACTGCCCCGCCGCGCATGGGGGTTCGGAGGTCCCTTGCGGCACACGGCCAAGGGCAAGCCACCCCTATGCAGGTGTCCAGTATGGGCTGAAACTGGGTTGGGATCAAGTGGGAACAACTTGCAATGGTGGGCGCAATGCACCACCTCCCCGAGCAGAACCTCCAGAATCAGCACACCGGGTCATGCACTCCGAGCCATCCTTCCGTGCTCCGCTCCGCCCATCCGTATCGTCGCGCGTCTCGGTCGCATTTTGATTTCATGCGGTGCCCGGCGCATGAAAGCGGCAACCATGCCCGTCTATCGTCTTCTGCCCGATGAATGGCAGGCTTGTTAGTGGGGATGTCGAAGGGTGACTCTTCGGACAGAAAGCTCTGTGCACCTGCAGACGGCATTTCGCGTGCACTGCGGGCAATCCGTGCGCTACGGCCCTGCACAAGCCGTGTCCTGGAATTGCCGGCAAAGAATGCAGTTCGGCCCCTGCTGGTGGGGGTGTTCACGATATGGCAGGATACAAAAATGGCGGAGACGACGGGACTCGAACCCGCGACCTCCGGCGTGACAGCCAAGAACTGTACTACTTGTTCCCACAAGCACACGCCATAAACCCTGTGTTTTCAACTGTGTATCGCAAATCAAGTGTAACAGATCTTTCACTCAATTTCAAGTGATCGCGCACAATATGTGTACCGTACACACCCCCTTGGCATAGCATTGGCATTGATCGGCTTGAGACAGTGACACCCACACTGCCATGCGGCACTGCATTGCGTGGACGGCAACGCGCCGGGGTAACAGGTGCTGACTGGCACCGTGCGCATCACGTAGTACAACGCGACCGATCATGATGACCGTGTAGGGCGCGGCGGCACTGGAGGGAGAATCACCCTGCCCGGTCCGCGTTCGTGCCTCTCAGGGCATTCTAGGGGCCTTCCTGATCATCCACGTGCCCCACGGCGGCGCATGCCGTCACCGCGACCGTGTAGAGTACACCCTGACCAGAACGTCGGCCCCACCTTTACCGCTACGGCGACCGCCGGTTGTCCGGGATGGTCCACTCTTCACCGCCGTACCAAGGTCGTTTTCGCCAGCGGTGTCATGCGCCGCCGGGTCGAAGGGGGGGGCAGGGGGGGGCGACGCGTATGTGAGTCAAGAACTACCCTCCACTCACCGGGCGCGATATTTTTTTTGGATTTTTGAAATTCCAAACGGCAACGTGGGGGCGGCGGCGGGAGACGGAACCAGACCGAGTGGAAGGACCTACACGGCACAACCGCGACTGGGATGCCCTTCTACAGGTTGACCGGCCATGCGGTGCTGAAGACGCCGACCAGCACGAAGCGGGAGAATGGGCGTAAGTCTGCGAAGGCGCAAATGCTGGTGGCGTTGTGCCGGGTGACCTGAGACACACGATCTCTGCTACGGTCATGTGGGGAAAGGGACTCTCCGCTAACGCGCAACATCACGGGCGACTACATCGGGACTTTCCCCCTGCTGGACGCGCCGCAGGGCATCTTCACGGCCATTCCAGCCACTCCTAACCCAGCGTTCGCAGACATCCTGCCCAAGGACGGCGACCGCATCATAAAGCATGGTCCGCGTCACCTGTTGCCTCCTAGAGTCAGTGTTCACCTCACCATTCACGTTCGCCGCCGCCGGTGCGCGACGACTGCGCTCTAGATCTGACCCTGTCCATAGTGAATATATCGGTCTAACGCAGAGACGCGGCAAAGTAATGGTAAAGATTTGGTAAAGATCTCGAAGCTAAGCCGCGCCATGAGCTGAGAATGGCCCCGTTAGAAATAGCTCGTCGGAGGCGGCGCGGTGCAGGATGGAAGTGTACACCCCTCTACTAACCCTGACACCACATTCCATTTGCCGTCCTAAGATTTGTCTTGTGCTGAAATCCTAGGGCGAGTATTATGTTTAATGTGCTAGGGGTCCTACCCGATTCCCCATTCCCCTACCCTCCCCCGGCACTGCCCTAGCTGGTCAACCAACACCCGCTGGGGCTCCCTTCTAAAGAGTGGTCTTGCGTTGAAATTCTGGGGTGAGTATTATTTTCTGTGTGACGGGAAGTGTGGTCTACCGAACCCTTATCTCTTTCCCGGCACTGCCCCGGCTGGTCATCACCTACCCGCCGGGGCTCCCTGTTGTATTGCCGCCCGGCACGACTGACCAGAACCCACTCGACCGCGCCCAGAGACTTCTGGGACGACACGGGACTGTTCTTGAGCGGAAACCGGTGCAATCCCGACGACGATTGCGTTCAACGTCGCCAATCGTTCTCTTAGAGGGCTTGGATTACCGACACACATTTGGTAGTCTACTGGCAAGCAAGGGCGAAAGCCTGTACAAGATTTCGGCCCTGATGGGTAATTCTCCAGAGATTTGCCGGCGGCATTACGCGGCGCTCATGCCGGAATGCCTCGTCGATAGTGTGGAGTGTGAATGATACCGTCGCTAGTTTCTTGCCTCTGCCGTATGGGTCACTTCTTTTTGATACATCGCGCCGTGGCAAAAGGATAGGAGAAAACGCAAATGAGTGACTTCGACAAGAATGACCTTGTTGACATGGACAAAATGGAGGCACACGCAACATCGAAGTTCAAGCATCACAAATGTGCGTTGTGCGATGGTCACGAATGGGGAATTTCTGAGCGTGTTTTCCGGATTGCCGACAATGTGGGTATTACAGCCCGTAGTTCTTACCCTGCCGTGTTTCTAACCTGCGCGAATTGCGGCAATACGCTTATTATCAGCGCAATTGTTGCAGGTCTGCAGGAGAAATCAGACGGGAATGCTACAAGTGAGGGGAAACCTTGTGAGTAAAACTAACGTTGCGGAAAACAAATCGGGGGCGCAGTACTATGAAAATGTTGAACGCGCAGATATCAAGAACATCCCTGTCTTAATTGTGGAGTGGAATCACCTTAAGGAAAGTATCACGAGTATACGTGGGTCCATAAACTGGTATAACACCGCTGGAAGCTTTCTTATGGGTACGGGAGTAACTGCTTTCTTCGCTGGCTACTGCTATCCTTCGAATGGGGGCGCTTCCGAAATGCCTCATGAAGCAATCTTCTGCTACTCTGCGGGTGTTGCCGCCTTCGCGATGGGAATCACTTGCCTAAGTTTTGCATGGAAGCAACGCCAGACTTTTGGCGTAAGCGTTAGGTGGATCATAAGTTTCATGAATGTGATTGAAAAACGGTACAAACTCGATAACAATTAACCGGCGGGAACATTCACACTCTTCAAAGGAGCCAATTCAGTTTCCGGTCGCAATTGAATGTTTTTTCCGAGAAAGCCTGTCTCACAACCCCACGGTCGCAGGTTCAAATCCCCCCCCCCTACCAATGTTCGCATGAGGGACTTACGAGAAGCCGTAAGTCCTATTTTTGTCTGTATAGGGTGGCGGCGCAATAGTTTCGACTCTCTCAGCTACATCCCCATGTTGATGGGCATCGGGTTTCCTGCTATCGTGTTGGCATGGGGCGTTTCCCGGTAGGGGCAATCAGCGCGACCCAAGCGGTGGATCATGTTTGAGCAAGCGTTTAAGAACATTGACGACGTGTTGCGGAAAGAAGACGGTTGCACCACGGAACTGGACTACACGGAGCAGTCGTCGTGGTTGCTGTTCCTGAAGTATCTGGATGAACTGGAGCAGGACCGGGCGATGGAGGCGGAACTGGAGGGGAAGAAGTACACGTTCATCCTCGACGCGCAGTACCGCTGGGCGAACTGGTCCGCGCCCAAGGGCAAGGACGGCACACTTGACCACAACAAAGCCCTTAGCGGTGATGACCTGCGCGACTTCGTCAACCTGAAGCTATTCCCCTACCTGCACGGGTTCAAGCTGAAGGCCACCGGGCCGAACACCATCGAATACAAAATCGGCGAGATCTTCGGCGAGATCAAGAACCGCATTCGGAGCGGTTACAACCTGCGCGAGATCATCGACCACATTGATGAACTGCATTTCCGTTCGCAGTCCGAGAAGCACGAGTTGTCGCACCTGTACGAGGCGAAGATCAAGAACATGGGCAACGCCGGTCGCAACGGCGGCGAGTACTACACGCCGCGACCGCTGATCCGTGCCATCGTACGGGTGGTTAAGCCCCGAATCGGCGAACGCATCTACGACGGTGCCGTCGGCTCCGCTGGCTTCTTGTGTGAGGCGTTCGACTATCTCACGGCACAGCCCAAGCTGACCACCGCCAATCTCAAGACGCTTCAGGAGCGCACCTTCTACGGCAAGGAGAAGAAAAGTCTCGCCTACGTCATCGCGATCATGAACATGATCCTGCACGGCATCGACGCGCCCAACATCATCCACACCAACACGCTGACCGAGAACCTTGCCGACATTCAGGAGAAGGACCGCTTCGACGTGATCCTGGCCAACCCGCCCTTCGGCGGCAAGGAGCGCAAGGAGGTCCAGCAGAACTTCCCCATCCGCACCGGCGAGACGGCGTTCCTGTTCCTTCAGCACTTCATCAAGATGCTCAGGGCCGGTGGGCGCGGCGGCGTCGTCATCAAGAACACCTTCCTGTCCAACACCGACAACGCCTCGGTCAGCCTGCGCAAACTGCTATTGGAAAGCTGTAACCTGCACACCGTGCTGGACTGCCCCGGCGGCACTTTTCAGGGGGCCGGTGTGAAGACGGTCGTGCTGTTCTTCGACAAGGGTGCGCCGACGCGTAAAGTGTGGTACTACCAGCTTGACCCCGGTCGCAACCTTGGCAAGACCAACCCGCTCAACGACGACGACCTCGCCGAGTTTGTGCAGTTGCAGAAGGACTATGCCGACTCGCCCAAGAGTTGGAGCGTGGACGCCAAGACCATCGACCACACGACCTTTGACCTGTCCGTGAAGAACCCCGATGGCGGCGAGGAGGTCATCCACCGCACCCCGAAGGCAATCCTGAAGGAGATCG
>CAIJOU010000029.1 GCA_903822375.1 Candidatus Hydrogenedentota bacterium | reverse complement strand
CGAAGTTCATCGGAAACGGCGGCAAGACGCTTTGGCTGTGCTACTCGGCAAACTTCAGCCCGGGCTGGAACGGCGTGAAGCTGGGCACCAACCCGCCCGGTGGCCGTTACGGGTTGTGCCTGCACGAGGTCAAGCTGCTGGCGCCAGGCGAAAAAGCGGCACAATAACCGCGGAACATCCTGCATTGCCCTTTGGCCTGCCCCTTGACAAGCACAAAGAGAACGCTGGAGCGCAGCCCAGTCCTTCCCCTACAATCGTAGAAGTGACCCCACGGGATATGAAATCCCCAAGCACAATGGAGGCGGTTATGACCAAGGTGAATCAGGTGTTGAGCGTGATGCTGAGTGCGGCGCTGTTGGCCGGAGCAGGGCTTGCGTCCCGGGCTAACGCGGAAGAAACCAAGGGTGACCCGAACCTGACACTTTGGTACGATGCACCGGCGACGGAGTGGACACAGGCGCTGCCGCTGGGCAACGGACGACAAGGGGCCATGGTATTCGGCGTGCCCGCAGAGGAGCGCTTGCAGCTCAATGAAGACACGCTGTGGACCGGCGGGCCCCATGATTACACGAATCCCGATGCGGCCAAGTATCTCCCGGAGATGCGCCGGCTGATTCTGGAGGGCAAGGAGAACGAGGCGGAGAAACTGGGCGGCGAGCACCTGATGAGCATTCCCGAGCGCCTGCAGTCCTATCAGCCATTGGGCGACCTGCGCTTCGCCTTTCCAGGCCACGACAAGGCGGAAAACTACCGTCGCGAACTGGACCTGTCCCGTGCGGTGGTCAAGGTGAGCTACCGGGTCAACGGCACGACCTACACGCGCGAAGTCTTCGCGTCCTATCCGGACAACGTGATTGTGGTGCGCCTCACGGCGGACCGTCCGGGCACCCTTTCCTTCGACGTGCTACTCAACAGCCCCCAGGTAAACACGCAAACCCATCCGGACGGAGACGCGGGCCTGTTCATGACCGGACAACTCGGGCCGTGCGGCGGCGACAAGAAGGGCAATGCCGCCTGGGACAAGGAGGGCCTACGCTTTGCCACGTCGCTGCGCGCGCTGGCCGGAGGCGGCAAGATCTCACCCAAAGATGACCGGCTGGAAATACGCGACGCCAACACGGTGACGCTGCTTCTCACCAGCGCGACCAGCTACATTAACTACCACGACGTTTCCGGTGACCCGGTTGAGAAGGTGCACCGGGGGATGACCGCCGCCGCCGCAAAGCCCTACGACACGCTGCTCAAGGCCCATCTGGCCGACTACACGGCACTGTTCAACCGTGTGGTGCTGGACGTGGGCAAGGCGGCCGTGACGGGCACACCGACAGACCAGCGGCTCAAGAACTTCAGCGGGGATAAGGACCCGCAACTGGCGGCACTCTATTTCCAGTTTGGGCGCTACCTGCTGATTTCCTGTTCCCGTCCCGGCGGCCAGCCGGCCAATTTGCAGGGTCTGTGGAACGACAAGCTGGACCCGTCGTGGGGCAGCAAGTACACGACCAACATCAACACCGAGATGAACTACTGGCCAACGGAGACCACCAACCTTTCCGAATGCCACGAACCGCTCTTCAGCCTTCTCGAAGATCTCCACGTGACGGGCGCCCACACGGCGCAGGTGAACTACAACTGCCGCGGCTGGGTGCTGCACCACAACACGGACCTGTGGCGCGCCGCAGCGCCGGTGGACGGTGCCTGGGGCATCTGGCCCATGGGCGCGGCGTGGCTGTCGCAGGACCTTTGGGAACACTATGCGTTTACGGGCGATGTTGACTTCCTGCGCCAGCGGGGCTATCCCATGATGAAGGATGCGGCGCAGTTCATCCTCGACTTCCTCGTGCCCGCGCCAAAGGGTTCGCATTTCGAGGGCAAACTCATCACCGTGCCGTCGCACTCGCCGGAGAACAAGTACCGCAAGCCGGGCGGCGGCACAGCGTGCCAGACCTATTCGTCCACGATGGACACGCTGATCATCACTGACCTGTTCACCAATTGCATCGAGGCGTCCGAGAAACTGGGCATCGATGAGGACTTCCGCAACACCCTGCGCGATACCCTGTCCAAGTTGGTGCCGCTCCAAGTCTCGAAGAGCGGGCGCCTGCAGGAATGGGTGGAGGACTACAAAGAGCCGGAACCGGGACACCGGCACATGTCGCATATGCTGGGCGTGTATCCGGGGCGCTCCATCACCGTGGAGGAAACGCCCGACCTCGCGCGGGCTGCGCGCAAGTCGCTCGATTACCGGCTCGAACACGGCGGCGGCGGCACCGGCTGGAGCCGGGCATGGCTTGTCGGCCTCTTTGCCCGTCTGGAAGACGGCGATGCGGCGTTCAAGAATCTCGGAACGCTGTTTGAGCGCTCCACGCTGCCCAACCTGTTCGACAACCATCCGCCGTTCCAGATTGACGGCAACTTCGGCGCAACGGCCGGCATCGCCGAGATGCTGCTCCAAAGCCACAACGGCGAGATTCACCTGCTGCCCGCGCTGCCCAAGGCGTGGCCGACGGGTAGCGTGCGCGGGCTCTGCGCCCGCGGCGGCTTTGAGGTGGACATAGCGTGGCAGGACGGCAAATTGACCGCCGCCACAATCCACTCCAAGAACGGCGGTACCTGCAAGGTGCGCTATGGAGACAAGGTTGCGGAACTGACGGTCGAGGCCAGGGGACAACGCACACTGAATCCTGCGCTGGAGGCTAAGTAGGCCCTGGCGTAGGTGCTCGAAGCCCGCCACGGAGGGCGGAGCGCACCGTTTGCATGTACAAAGGTGTCGCAGATGCTTGTGAAGGCAGGACAAGACGAACCGGAATGGGTTGCCATGCCCGTCGAGGAAAACCCGCCCGGCGGCTTTCCCATTGTCTTCTCATATTCGTGGCGATTGTTCGTCTATTCTGCACTGCTTATCGGCGTACTCGTTTGCCTGCTCTCTTTCGTTGGCTGGTATCTTGGCAGTTTCCCACAAGTCAACTTCATGATGGCCGCGGCCGTGGCAATTCCGCTCCTCATGCTCGGCTACAACAACATCTTTGCGTTGCAGATCTATTCAGACCATTTCCTGTTGGGAATGCATAAGAGTCCCTACCGGGACATCATGGCAATCACAGTGCAAACAACAAGGTCCGGCTATCCCATCAGGATGTCAGTCACAACAGCCTCGCGGACAGTTAGTCTGGAGGGTTTCGTCTGCATGGACGTTCTCGTCCGCGAGCTGTTGGCGCGCACCAAGTCAGACAACCCGGAGGTGAACATTGAGATTCGTCGAGGGCCGACCGGATTCCAAGTGAAGCTTCTATTCGCCAGCCTGACAGTCATTTGCATGTTTCTAGTGCTAGATTACTTCGAAGCCAGTTTGCTGGTGTGGGCGGCCGCGGGAACCGTGACTGTCATTGGAACACACCTCGTCATACACCTTTCGCAAAAGGATATCCTTCCAAAGCCTTCTTCAAAAACGAGAAGATGGAAACGGGCAGCCACAATCTTTCTATTCGTCATGCCATTCATTGCGGTGGGCATCCTGCTTCTTGTGAACTGGTGCAGCATTCACAGAATGCCTTAGCACAGCTGGGGTTCCAAGAAGCCGGCAGGGACGCTCCCGCTCTTGCGGGAGTGACGGGCGCTCCCAGTATCGGTGCGCTGCGTTCTGCTTTACAGAACTTCGTGCACCCTACGGGATCAACCTTTTCCCACCAGCCGCTTGCCCAACGCACGCGCCTTCTTCCTGTTGCGCTCGCTGAGCTTCTGGTCCTGCTTCATGGCCGACAAGCCCATGTACAGCACGCCAACGGTCTTGGCGCCGAGCAGATCGGCGGCCGTCTTGAGCAGACCGCTCATCCGTGTGCGCAGGCGTGCAAGAAGGGCCGGGGCGGCGCAGGACGCGACGATGACGGCGCGCCTGTCGCGGCGCTTGTCGCGCGTCTTGGGGGCCGGCTGGCCCCAGGGCCAATAGGCAAAACAGATCAACCTTTCGATGAAGCGTTTCATAATCGCGGTCACGGTCCAGAAATTCATCGGCGATGCGAGAATGATAGCGTCCGACCGCTCGATGTCCTCCAGGATGCCTGCCATTTCATCATTCAGCGGACACTCGCCCCGCCGCTCACCGGGCTTCTGCGTGCAGGCGCGGCAGTTGGTGCAGAATTCGATGTGCCGGTCAAGCAGGTATATCTTGTTGACCTCGGCACCTTCTTCTTTCGCCGAAGCCAGAATCTCATCCACCGCCGAGTCCACCATGCCGCCCCTGCGGTAGGTGCCCACAATGGCCGTTACTCTCACTTGACCGTTCATGTCGTCTCCTCGTTTGCGTGTTTCGGATTAGAGCCTGCGGTGGCAGTAACACTTGTTGGGGCCAATGGCCGGCACGTATTGGATGGGGCGCTGGCGGCAACGTGATTCGCGGCATAGGATGCCCGCAATTCCACGAAGCGGAACGGAGCGCACCGTTCATTTTACTTGGCGCCATTACAGGGCACGGTGCGCCCGCTTCGCTCCGGGCACCCTACGGCTTATTCTTTCGCATGGCGCGCCGTTTCTCCCGCCGTTCTGCCCGTTCCGGCTTCTTCTCTGTTGCGCTGCCGTCCTCCGCCAATATCGGCGCGGGCAGTTTCTCGATCAGTGCCTTGAACTGGTCCTTGGCGGCCAGCACTTCCGGAGTTTCCTCATTGGTCACCTCCCGGTAACCGGTGCCGTCGCGGCTGTCCCCGCAATCGTAAAGCCGGCCGTAATGGAGCGGCGTGTTGTCCTCCAGCAGCCACCGCTTGGTGCGCAAAATGCGCGCGTCGCCGATGAAGCTGTGAATCCATTCGCGCGTCGTCTCGCTCTTGCCAACAAGAAACGGCGCCAGCGACTTGCCGTCAATAATGCGGTCCTGCGGCAGGGGCACCCCGGCCATGTCCATCATGGTGGGCAGCACGTCGGAGAAGTCCGTCAGTTCCCTGGTTGTGCCGCGCTGTTTCACGATGCCAGGAGCGTTCACGATCACCGGCACGCGCGCACCCAGTTCGGTGGGTTCGGCTTTGCCGTCACCGCCGGTGCCGTTGTCGCCCAGGAAGAAGACCACCGTGTTCTCGCGCAAACCCAGTTCGTCCAACGCCGCTGTCAGTTTGCCGACGAGTTTGTCGGCGTATTCAACGCATCCTTTGAAATTCTCCGAACTGTGCTTGAACCTGTCCATGCCCGGCTTTAGGGTGTCGGGTGTGGGCATGTGCGGCGCGTGCGTGAGGCACATGGTGTAATAGATGAAAAAGGGTTTTTCTTTGTTGCGCTTCATGAAGTCCACGACGAACTCGTGGTGCATGTCCGGCCCGTAGTCGTCGGGCTTGGTGGGCACGTACTCCCCGTTCTTGACGATGCAGGGATTCCAGTAGCGCGACGGCTTGGTCTGGTCGGTGCCCTCCCAACCGCCTGTGTGCTTCACACCGACCGGCAGATCGGCCAGGTAGGCCCACATGCAGTACTCGTCAAAATCACACTCCCGGATAAGATTGGGCTGACGTCCCGATAACTGCCACTTGCCCGAAAGGGCCGTGGCATAGCCCGCTTTCTTGAGCAGGTTAGCAAAGATCACGTGGCTCTTCGCGATGTCCTCGACCGGGGATTTCGGCTCGGGCCCGCCCCGTCTGCCCGCGAAGTTGTAAACGCCGTTGTGGCAGCCGTATTGTCCGGTCATCAGCATGACGCGCGACGGATGGCAGATGGGCGCGGCATAGCCGGTTTCGAACTTGACGCCTGTTTCGGCCAGTCTGTCTAGATTCGGCGTGTGGTGCCCGGTATTGCCGTAACAGGACAGTTCCTTCGCGCCCATATCGTCGGCGAGAAGAACTATGAAGTTGGGCGGGCGCTTGGCCGGGGACGCCGGTCCCGCGGCGAAAGCTGTACCCGCCAAACCTATTCCCACAGCGCCGCCCATCGCCTGCGCCAGGAAATCCCGTCGGCTCAGTTGTGCCATTGCCGGTGTTCCTCTTTGTTCAGTTTCGCGGCCTAAGTCGAAAGTATATGTCATTTTTCCTTCTGCAAGTTCCGTTACACGGGCGGCTATCCCTCCGCCAAATCCGATTCGGAGACCTCCACACCTTGCTCGCGCAACGCCGCGATAAACGGGTCAGGGTCTTCCAGCAGGCGCTCGGCGGCATACACGCCGCCGGGTCTGTCATCAAACCGGCCCTGCACCAGCCACTTGGCGGCGACCCAGGCGGGAATGGAGGTGATATCGGCGATATGTCCCGAATAGGTGAAGTGTTTCTGCACCGGCCGGCCCGATAGGGAACCGTGCACCTCCACACGTCCCACGGACTTGTCCAAACCGGGCGAGGCGAACCAATGCTCAATGCGGTGGAAGAACCGGGCCAGGCGGAGCCGGCGCGTGTGCGTGGCAAGCAACCCCAGCGCACTCAACGCTTTCACCAACCCTACGATGTAGTTTGGTTTTGTGCCGCCGTGCACGGTCACTTCCGTCAATCCCGGCAGGTTGCGCGGCAACGAGACCGACTCGGCGTGCCCCGTGTAGTAAACCGGTGTCCGACCGATGGGGGCGGGAAACTCCACCAATTTCTTGCCGCCGCCGGTCTTCACGGCCACCTCCCTGCCGTCAAACCGCTGAAGCGTGGTTCCGTTGAATATATGGAAGAAATGGACCAGGTTGGAAACGCCGACCGATTCACTCGACCCCGCGCACCAGTTCACACTGATGCGGCGCGGCTCGGGGACCTCGTTGAATCCCTTGCGTGCAAGCACCTGCGTGATGCCCGGCGAGTTGCCAAATCCCGTCAGTATCTTGACTCCGGCGGCGCGTGCGGCATCTTCGAGCTTGATGACCTCAAGATAGGCGTCGTAATCGTCCGCGATGGACACGTAGGGCACAACGGCCT
>CAIJOU010000028.1 GCA_903822375.1 Candidatus Hydrogenedentota bacterium | reverse complement strand
TTCTCCTCGGCCGTCATCGGTTTGGGAGTCTTTTCAATCAGCGGCGCAATGCCAATCACGCCGTTCTCAGGCAGTTTGAATGCCGGGTCCTTGGCGGCCACGCCGCGCAGGACCGCCAGCGTCTGTTTTGCCTGCGCCGCGGCATCGGGACGAATCTGACCCTGAACCGTGCCCTTGGCAAAGGCTTCCTGCACGTCGGGAGTCTCCACAAAACCGATCAGGTTGACGATGCCCGCCACTTTGTGGGCCGTCGCGGCGCGCAACAGCACCGGCAACTGGTACGGCTCGAAGGCGATGTAGGCGGCAATCTCGACGCGCTTTTCCATCAACTCGTCCGCGCTGGCCCATGCAAGATTCCGGTCCCCCTTGTCCGCCCGTATCACGTCCAGAACATACTCGCCGGGGGCCAGGCCTTCCTTGAGCCCTTCCATGCGGGCCTTTTCCGCCTCTGATTCGCCGGTCTTGACCAGCGCGGCAATCTTCAGTCCCGCCGGAACCAGGTTTATGACCAGTTCCGCCAGTTTCCTGCCCGCTTCCTTCTCATCCATCCCGATAAAACAGACCCGGCCGCAGTCGGCCGCATCCCTGTTCAGCAGCACCAGCGGCACCTTGCCGGCGATTTCCTGGAAAGCGTCCTTCTGCTGCGCCGGGTCTACCGGACAGATTGCCAGCGCCTTCACCCCTGCCGCAAGCATCTCCTCCGCGGTCTTGCGCTGCTGTTCCGCCGTGGCAGGCGAGAGCATGCGAAAATCCAGGTTTATCCCCGCCTCCTGCGCCTCCTTCAACGCCGCCTCACGAAAACTCGTCCAGCCCTCACTGGCACTGTCTGTCAAAATACCCACCCGCGGCGCCTCGGCGGGTGCGACCGCCTGGCCCGCCGCAAAACCCGCACCCAGCACCAACACCGCGACAATAGCGGTCATCGACACGCGAATCATCTGCATTTCTCCTTATTCATCCCGTCATCCAATTCCGATGCATTAATAAGCAATCCTTCAGTCTTCATCTCTTCCAAACCACAATTTGGCCCATGCCAGTCACTCTGTCGTGCAGACATTCCTATCTGCCTTCTTCCGCTTCTGCTTCAATTCGTAATTCGTAATTCATAATTCATAATTCCCAATTCTTCACCCTTCACCCTTTTCCCTGCTTCCAATCCACTCCAAAACGTCATCCATCACTTCCTCCCGGCACAGGTCATTCCAAAGCTCGTGATATCCGCCCTCGTAAAACTTCAGCGTCCTGTCCGCCGAACCCAGTCCATCAAACAGCTTCTGACTGCCCGACGGCGGCACCACCCGGTCCTGCGTTCCATGAAACACCAGCGACGGCGTTTTTATGTTTCCATACGCCCGGTCCGCAAGCTGGATAGTGCGGTGGAATTCCGCACCCGTCCGCGCGGCCACCTTGCCGTGGAAAGTGAACGGGTCGTTGTCCGCGGCACGAACCATCTCCAAGTCCCGCGACAGCCCCGTATTGTCCACCTTGCCCACCGGCAGCCAGGGGGCAATCACGGAGAGAACCGTCGCGACTTTGAGCAACACGGGCGGCACATCCGCGTTCATCCCAAGAAAGGGACTGCTGAAAATAAGGCCTTTTGCAGTGCTCTTTCGCGTCTCGGCATACCGGGTCAACACCATGCCGCCCATGCTGTGCCCCATGAGGAACCAAGGCCCCTCCGCCAGCAGCGGGCGCACATGCTCCAGATAATCGTCCAAATCGTCCAGCAGCGCCTCGAAACGCGCGATATACGCCCGCTTGCCGGGCGACCGGCCGTGACCCTGCTGGTCATAGGCATGAACCGCGATCCTGGCCGCATTAAGCCGTTCAGCCACATACCCATAACGACTGCTGTGGTCGCCGAAACCGTGCAAGAGCACCACATGCGCACGGGGAGCCCCCTCCGGCAGCCACCGCTGTTCAAAAAGCGAGACACCCGACCTGGTGCAAAACTGTCCCGTCTCATGCATAAGCGTTCAGCCACTCCTTCTGTTGAAGTGCTAATCATAGCAGAATCCACCGGGACCACAAACACGGAACGACCGGTATGTGCGCTTATGCCTGCGCTCCCTAAGACACTCCCAACCCGGTGTCCGAAGTCCCGCAGTTTCGTAGGGTGTACGAAGTCCCGCAACGCGGGACGAAGCGCACCATCCGGCGGCGTGCCGGTGATGGGAACGGTGCGCTCCGCTTCGCTACGCACACCCTACCACGGGCATGCGGTGGCAAAGGGGACAAGGCTGGCAACTTGTAGGGGGTGCGAAGTCCCGCAACGCGGGACGCAGCGCACCGTCTTACTTGGGCGAGTCCTATTAGCCGGCTTCAGCCGGCTCCTCTTTGCCCCCAGCTTCAGCTGGGGGGGCACCTTGGCTAACCTCAATTCAAACTGCGCGCTTTAGCGCGCTTCCTTTCGCGCCTTCAGGCAGGCCCCTCGTTCCCAAGTTGCGCTTGGGAACGCACTTGTCCCCCGAAGCTGCGCTTCGCGGTCGCCGTCTCGGCCGCCTTGCGCCTGCATCTCTACCATATGGTGGTATAATATCTTCGACTGAATTGGGGGTAGGCACTTTTATAGGAAATTTACGGTGCCTGTAAGTCCTTATTTTCTAAGTTCTTGCATCGGAGTATAGCGGTATCTATACGTATAATTCAGAACCGTTATCATTAAGTATCCGGTATTTATCCCGTTGATGTGAAGTTGGAGCCTTTGTTATGATTCGCGCTTATTGCGAACAGGGCTGTTGGATGTCTCCCCGGCTTGGCAGGGCAGATGGAACAAGGTGCATTTATGGCAGTAACTCCTGTCGGTGACAAAATGTTTGCCGGAACCTCCATAGAGAATTGCTACCAGTGTGGCAAATGTACGGCGGGCTGTCCTCTGGCAGACCAGATGGACGTCACGCCCAACCAGTTGTTCCGCCTCGTCCAGTTGGGCGAGGTGGAAAAAGTGGCCCGTTGCGGCGCCATTTGGATGTGCGTCTCCTGCTTCACCTGCACGGGACGCTGTCCGCAGTCCGTGGAGTGCGTTGAGATTATCGACGCGCTGCGCGAATACGCCGCCGAGCACGGGTGCGCGCCGCCCGACCTCAAACGCGTCATCCTCTTCCAGAAGGCCTTCCTGGAAAACATCCGGCGCAACGGCCGCATCAACGAAGTGGAACTGATCGCCGAATTCAAAACGCGCGGATTCCTTCAGGATCTGAGCCTGCCGTTCCTGATGAAAGACACGCTGCTGGCCCCCAGGTTGATGCAGCGCGGCAAATTCCATCTGACGGGCGAGAAGGCAAAGGACCGCGACCTGGTCCGCCGCATCTTTGCCCGCTGCACTACTGCGGAAGAGCCCGCCGCCAACGAAGGGGGGGCACACTGATGGCCCGCTTTGGTTACTACCCCGGATGCGCCCTGCACGGTTCGTCCAACGACTTTGAAGCCTCCGTCCGCGCCTGCATGAAGGCGCTCCAGGTGGAACTGGGCGAACTGAACGACTGGATTTGCTGCGGTGCCACCGCCGCCCATTCCATCAACCACAAGCTGTCGCTGGCACTGCCGGGACGCAATCTGGGCATCGCGGAACGCGAAGGTTACACCGACCTGCTCGCGCCCTGCCCGATGTGCTCGATGGAATTGATAAAGACCAAGAATGCCCTGTGCAAAGACAAGGCGCTTTGCGCCGAAATCTCCGACATCGTGGAAATCCCGGTCACCGGTTCCACCGAGGTCATCAACCTCATCCAGATATTCCAGCGCATTGGCTTGGACCGCATTAAGGCCGCCGTCAAGACGCCCTTGGAACAGATTTCGGCCGCATGCTATTACGGCTGCCTGCTGACCCGTCCCCCGCGCACGGTCCAGTTTGACGATGCGGACCGGCCCCGTTCCATGGAGACGGTTCTGGACGCGCTGGGCGCCAAGTCGGTCGAATGGAATTTCGCCACGGAATGCTGCGGCGCGGGCATGACCATGTCCCGCGAGGAAACCGTGCTGAACCTCTCCAACAAGATTATCAGCAACGCCAAGGCCCACGGGGCAAACTGCCTCGTGGTCGCCTGCCCCATGTGCCACGTCAACCTGGACATGAAACAGGGGGCCGTGGAACAGGCCCACGGCGTCAAGCATGACATGCCCGTGTATTACCTTTCCGACCTGGTGGGCCTTGCCCTGGGTCTGAGTGAACGGGAACTCGCGGTGGACCGGCACTTTGTGCGCGCCGGAACCAGGCCGTCCCCACAAACCCTTGCGGAAAAAGTGTAGGCGGACCAAACTCCGTCGAAGGATAGCGTATGGCGAGAGTAGGCGTATTCATCTGCTGGTGCGGCGAGAACATCGCCCGAACCGTGGACGTGCAAAGGGCCACCCGGGAAGTCCAGGAAATCCCGGGCGTGCGCTTCGCCGTCGATTACAAGTACATGTGCTCCGACCCGGGTCAGACCATGGTCCGCGACAAGATCATCTCTGAAAGGCTTCAGGGATTGGTCATTGCATCCTGCTCCCCCCACATGCACATGAAAACCTTCCGCGCCGCCGCAAAGGCCGCCGGGCTGAACCCCTACATGGTCGAAATGGCCAACATCCGAGAGCAGTGCTCCTGGGTGCACCACGACAGGGAGGAGGCCACGGCCAAGGCCGTGGAACTCATCCGCTTGGCCGTGGGAAAGGTCATCCAGGACAAGCCACTCGACGCCATCAAGGTGCCGCTCACCAAGCGCGCGCTGGTGATTGGCGCCGGCGTGGCCG
>CAIJOU010000027.1 GCA_903822375.1 Candidatus Hydrogenedentota bacterium | reverse complement strand
TTTGGCTCCCGGCACGCACGAACTGACCCTTAAGCTGACCGACAATGCCGGGAACAGCAGCGCGTCAAAACATTCCATTATCATTCCGAAGAAATAGAAGGTCCTCCGCAGACCGGAAGGTGTTCGCCATGCCGCTGTTTCGCCGCTTTTGCCCGCTTCTGCTTGCGTGCATCGCTTTCCCCGCATGGAGCGATGAGGCGCGGCTGCTGTTCCCCCCGTCATCACCGCCTGCGGCGGTGGTTGAGGTGGTAGACCTTCGCGACGCAACACCGGAGATGCGGCTCGCCGCCATCACGCTGCAGGGGCTGGTGAACGCGGGCGAAGAGGCGTCCGTCTTTCTGCTGCTGTCACAGAGCGACCTGTTCTGGCGCGACCGATTGACAGAGTGCGGTCATTTGCGCGGCGTGCGCACGCTGACGCCGGACGCCTTCTTCACGTCCCACGCCGAGGCGTTTGACCGCGTCTATGTTTACGACCCCGCGCTGCCCGACACCATCAACCTCGGCACCATGCTCGCCTCGTTGAACCGCGGCATCGTGACCACGGGGGAACTCGCAGGCACGCTGGCGCCGGGCAAGCCCGTTGAGGACCTGCGCGGACGGTGGAAAAGCGCGGCCGACGCCTACGAATGGGCCTTCGCCGAACTTTGGCCGAGGATGAACCCGCGCGTGCTCGCCTGTCTCTATCCCGACCCGAAGATGAGCGGCCTGCGCGATTATCTTGTGCGTCACCGCGTGTTCACGTTCTGGATTACCGACAAAGACAGGGACGCCGAGGCGGCCGGGCGCGAGCGCAGTTTGGCTGAAAGGGTGATGGCTGCCGCCCCGCCCAATGTGCCCGTGCTCGGGTTTTGGTGCAGCGGGCCGGATTCAGGGATTGGCGAATACGACGGCGTCGGCCTCGCCGGTGAATATGGAAAGATCACCGTGGTCTCCGACTGGCTGACGAACTGCTCGCTGTTGTCCGGAGTAAAGGTCGACTTTGCGCCGCTGGCCAAAGCGCAGCGCGCGCGCAGTGAAGAACCGCCGCCCGGGCTTGACCCGTCGCGGATCTATATCGCATTCAATGTTGTGGAATCAGGCGATGCCCCCTGCTACCTGGAAACGCGCCAGACTGGGGTATGGGCCGATCCAAAGCGGGGCAGCGTGCCCATCGGCTGGGGGCTCGGGTTGTGCGCGGCAGAACTGATGCCGCCCGTGGCGGCGTATTACCTGCAAACGGCCACGCCCAACGACCGGCTCTTTGCTGCCATCTCGGGTGCGGGCTACACGCACCCCTTCCGCAATTTCATGGCGCGCACGGCCGACCCCGATGCTGCGTGGAGGGAATACCTGCGCATCACCGCCGAACTCATGGGCCGGCTGGGCTTTGCCGAACTTGGACTGTACACCGACTCCTGGAAACCAGATGACCGCGCCGCGCGCGAGCCCGTAATGCGCCGCTTTGCCGAAGGGGTGCCGCAGGTTGCGCTCATCATGCCGGGGATGGGAAGGGATGACGGACTCACCGCGGCCAACGCCACGTACACGCTGGCCGGTGCGCGCGATGTGATGGTGTCACACATCCTCACCCGCTGGCCCGCCGACTATGCGGCGCTCCCAAAAGAAAAGCAGATCGACTGGCTCGTCAGTGAGATTAAAGCGAATACCCCTTTGGAAAGGCCCGCTTTCATGCAGGTTATGGCGTTGAGCTGGGCCTACAACCCGGCTGATATCGTCGAAGTGGTGCGACAACTTTGCCCGGAATACGTGCCGGTGTCGCTGCCGCAGTACGCGGCATTGTGGCGAAGGGCCCACCGTTAAAGAGGTGAAAATCGCGGACGAGACCGGAGGATATCTGTCTGCGTGCCGCCTGTAACGGCCTGTGCAGGGCACGCCGGACGGCGGGTTCGCGCGGTGACCGTACCTCCAGAAGGACTAACACACAAACAGAAGCCCCGGCCGACGTATTGCCGACCGGGGCAGGGTACTCAATACACGTTACTTCCCTGGGATCAGCAAATTGATGTAATCATTGTACGCGACGGAGGAGTTGCCTGCTGCGTCGCGGTACTGCACGCGCACCGTGTGGTGCCCGCTTGACGCGGGAAGGGTGTAGGGCCGGGATGTCGCAAACGTCTCCCAAGGGGACCAATGGGCACCGTCATCGCTGAAGCGCATCCGGGCGACGCCTGACCCGGTTCCATCGTTTGAGGTCAGATTCAGCAACACCCCGGGACTGTACGTGACCGAAGCGCCGTTGTTAATGGTGATGGTTCCCGTGGGCGGTGTCTTGTCCAGCCGGATGTAGTCGCTGAACGCGGCGGAATAGTTGCCGTCCACGTCGCGGTATTGCACCCGCACCGTCCTGTAGCCTTCCCCGCTGGGAAGCGTGTAGTCGCGCGTGGCATTCACAGGCTCCCAGAGGGACCAGTGGGCACCGTCATCGCTGAACCGCATGCGCGTCACCCCGGCACCGTTTCCTCCGGCCCAGGTCAACGCAAGTGTCACGGCAGTCACATTCGTTGTGGAACGATTGCCGTTGATGACAATACCACCCGTAATGGGGACCGCAAAGACGGCGGTTCTGGCCTGATCCGAATCCATGGTGACGCTGAGCGGATTGGTGCTCCCAAGATTCGCGCCGGTTCCGTTTTCCCAATGACTGAAGGGCAGCAAACCGCTTGCCGTGGCGGTCAGCAGCACAGTCAGTCCGGAGGAGAAGTTATAGTTGCCTGCGGGTGGGTCAACGGCCCCGTCACCGCGGGTGTCCGTCTTGAGTGTGAAACCGGAAGTCGTGAAAGTGGCCGTTGCCCTGACGTCCACGCCTGGAACCGTTGAACTCAGCACATAAAGATTTTCGGTGAGCACCGGAGAGCCGCCGACATCCACCACCCATCCGCCAAAGTAGCTACCGAGATTTGGGAAGGCGCTCAGTGTAACGGGGGCACCGACAACCATCGGATAGACTCCGATATCCGGCGTCGTCGTGCCCGCGCCCGCTCCGGCATGGGCCACGGTAACGCTAACCGTAGGAGGCGGCACGGCCAGAAGGGTGGTGCCCAGCAAAACCACGTTTCCGGGAGAGGCCACGGCCGTTGAACCCAGCAAAAGCAGGAGCGTTCCCAGTATCATCACAAGCAAGCGTTTCATAGGTCTGCCCTTCTGTTCGATGAACATTTCGGACGCGACAGCCCATGAGCCAACAGCGGTTCACAGAAGGCCTGCGCCACTTTTGCGCACTAATCACAGAATAACACTCAGATTTTGACAAATATCGTCTGATATGTCAAGACCTTCGGTTTCCAAGAAGTATCCCCTGCATGGCTTACGGACCTGCATATGCGCTTACATCGTCTACTTCAGCGTTTGACACACTCCTCACCGAGACCTTTTTCGTACATTCGTATATTGATGAACACACGTATGGCAGGGTGTATTTCGTGAAGAGGCTGAATTATGAGAAAAAACAAAGGTGCGGAGTCGCAGCAGGGGAAGGGGAGGGGAGGAAGTGGGGGGAAACCTGCAACGACTCCGCATGTCTTGGGGTTTGTTGTATACAACCCAGGCCCAAGCCTGGTTGTCCGGAATGAATTCCGGACAAATCCGATAACGGCGCAGGGCTCAAACCCCGCAACCGGTCGATATCTTCAACTGTCAGCTTCGACATAACACGCGTCAAAGCCAATTCATTTCATTTTCAATATTGCGTGCACCGGGGATTAACTTAACAAACCCTCATACCTGCCCGTTTGCTCTTGCTGGTCTGTCAGTTCAACTCACCAATCGTTCGGTTGGTTTCAGACTCCCGTCACCAATTTCAAACAAAGTTTACCACAAACAAGAAATAATCTCAAGTTTTTTGGTTGGACCGATTTTGGACCCGTTCGGCTTTCGGGTCGGGCGCGTTGACCGGTGTTTCCCGGTCTTGAATTCTGGCACCGTGCGCCGGCAAGCCGTCCTGTCCATCTCCTTGTCGCCGGACTTGGAATAATCCGTCGGCGCCCAAGAGATTCACCGCCATTTTGAACGGATCAGGGCCAGCCTGACAGGACCGGGAAACTCACCCGGGACTGCCTAGCGGATCGTTTCGGCAACTTTCTTGTCGCCGCCGCGTGCGCACCACCAGTCCAGGCGCGACAGCGCTTCCCAGTAGGAACGCTCAAAGATCATTGCAAACTTGCGCAGACTGAAGGGTTTGGAAATGTATCCGTCCGCCCCGGCGCGCAGTGCGGCGGACATGGGATACTCGTTTTCATGACCCGTCATCATGAGAATGGCGATGTCGGGATGGTCCTCACGGACGCGCCGGGCCAGGTCAAACCCGTCCATGCCCTCCATCATGGCATCCGTAATCATCAGGCTGACTTCTTCACCCTTCAGAACCGCCAGCGCCTCCTGCGCACTGCGCCGTCCCGTAACGTGATGTCCCAAACCGCGAATGTGGTCTCCCAGCGTTTCCAGAATTTCCGGGTCATCGTCAACGATAAGCACACGAAGATCTTTTAACATGACTATTCCCGCGCCGATGCGCGCCGCTCATGTCACTGCAACAACCCCGACCTGATGGTAGATCAACGCCTTCCGGAGAATCAACTGCGTTGTACACGGCCCAATGCGCGGTTACCGGAAGAAGATCCGCGAAAGTGCCGCAAAGACCGGGAGGAGCACCAGGCCGCTATAGACCATGTAACCCAGAAAACTGGGCATCCGGACGCCCCGGCTTTCGGCGATGCTCTTGACCAGGAAATTGGGGCCGTTTCCGATGTACGTGTTTGCGCCCATGAATACCGACCCGGCCGAGATGGCGAGCAGGGAAAGCAACGGCACATGCCCCGTCGCGGTGGCCAGTCCCCCCAGCGTCTGTGCGCCGGAAGACGGAAGCGCGCCGGCCAGTTCGAAGAAGACTACGTAGGTGGGGGCGTTGTCGAGGAAACTGGACAGCGAGCCCGACGCCCAGAAGAACTGCAGGGGCGACGAGATGCCCAGCGCGGCGCCCTGCGCGCGCAGGATCTCGATGGGTATCTGCATGGTGACGAAAATGCCCAAAAACAGGCAGGCCACCTCGGCGATGGGACCAAAGGAGAACTCATTTTGTTTGTGTATGTCGCGCGGGGTGCGCAGGAGCGACAACCCGGCCAGCGCAAGCAGGACGATTTCGCGCAGATAGGCGTCGGGCAGCGTCCGCGACAAGAACGGCAGTCTTTCTCCGGGCACCAGCACGGCCACGGCAAGAACAACGCCGGCAAGCAGCGCAAAGTTGAACTTCCCGTCCAGTTTCAGCGGGATGATCTGCGTTTCGTCCAGTTGGATGTCGCCCAGATTCTCTTTTCTGTAGGCGAGTATTTCCAGGACAAGGTATACGGTGAGGACCGCGCCCACCGCCGTCAACCACAGGGGAAGCAACCGCAGCGTCCAGAGGAAAGGAACCCCCCGCAAGAAGCCCAGAAACAGCGGCGGATCGCCGATCGGCAGGAGACAACCGCCAATGTTGCTGACAAGAAAAATGAAAAAGACAAAGGTGTGCGTGGTGTTCTTCCGCTCCGAATTGATCTGGAGCAGGGGGCGCACAAGCAGCATGGATGCCCCCGTGGTGCCGATGATGTTGGCCAGCACGGCTCCCAGAAGAAGAAACCCGGCATTTGTCGCCGGATGGGCCGGAATGTCGCCGCTTAGCCGAATTCCCCCGCTGATGGTGTACAGGGAGAACAGCAGGATGATGAAGGGTATGTAGTCGTTGATAATGGAATGATGAAGCACGCCCGCCACGGCCTTCATGCCCTGCGAATCGGGGCCATGCCCCCGCAGGAAATAGTAAGCGCACACCACACCGGCCAGCGCGACCGACACCAGCAGTTTGCTGCGGTTGGAGTTCCACCAGTGCGAGACCCTTGGAATCAGCGGAAAGACGGCGATGGCCAGCAGCAGGAAAACAAAAGGCCAGCACCAGAACAGACTGGGCGGATCGGTGGGTGCCGCGCCGCTGGATACGGAGGCGGCGAGCAGTATGGGGCATGATTGTGTCACGGGGTCACCTGTTGCTTTCACCGGCCCGAAGATGGATGTGCGGCGGGTCGGCGCGGAAAGGGTAACAGTCAGCGCTTTAAGGCGTCAACCTGAATGGGGGGCGGGTGCAGGGATGCAAAGAAGGCCCGGAGCGGCTGTCCGATCCGGGCCTTGCTGTCTGCAAATGCTGTCGGGACTACTTCTTGGGGCCGACGATGGCGTCCTTGGCTGCCTTGGCGATCGTGAACTTCACGACCTTCTTGGCCGCGATCTTGATCGGGGCTTTGGTCAGCGGGTTGATGCCCGTGCGCGCCTTGCGCTGCACGATCTTCAGTTTGCCAAGGCCGGGGAGTGTGAAGCCCGCGATCGCCTGGGCATAGGCCAGTTCAACGAGCGTGTCGAGCAGCTTCACGACGTCTTTCTTCGCCAGGCCGGTCTCGGCGGTGAGCGTCGCGATGATCGCGGTCTTGGTCAGCGCCTTGTCGGTCGCCTTTGCTTTCTTAATCGCCATGAGTGTCGTTCCTCCTTGCTGTGTGTTCCCTCTGCGGGACCTCTGTTTCATTCTGCGCCTCCGCGCAACGGACGCGGCGCGCGGTCTGTTGGCTCGGTGTGCCGGGTCTGCCATGCCTCTGCAAGGCGGGCCGAACCGGACATCGCTTGTCCTCTGACCGGCATAAGAGGTAACAACTAAATATCGTTTTGTCAAGCCCTTTTTCTGCGGGTATTTTTCGAGTGGTCCCTGAAAACCCCCATGGAATGGGGGCAAAACGCACATGTCATCACATAATCCGCATAAATGCCCGATTTTCAAGCATTTGTGTCGGGAAAAGAAATGTGTTCAGTCGTGCCGACATCGTTGTCATCCTTGATGACCGCATCCGAAGCACATAACAAACTTGATGATGAACACTGCATCGTTGCGCAACAAATGCAGACATATGACCGGAGCGTGCCGTGGAGCGAAGCGGAACGCACCAGTCACTGCGATTCAAGAGGCAACAGAAGTCAGAGCGTGTCTTCAATCACAGTAATAGTCTTCCGGACCTGTGCCAGACCATCAGGACTAATCTTGTGGGATGGCCATAGCACCAGTGTTTTGAGCGCGGGCAGGGCCTGCAGTGTGGGAATGCAGGTGTCTGTCAGGTTCTCGCTGCGTATCGCAAGGTAGGCAAGCGAAGAAAATGATGCCATCCGTTGCAGCAGCGCATCTGTACAACCGTGTATGTTGCGCATGTCCAGCGAGTGAAGGCTTGTCAGCTTTACCAATTCATCCATGCCTTGTGCGTTTAAGAATCCGCAGCAACCCCACACCAAGTATTGAAGACGCGGCAGTTGGGATAATGGACGAAGAAAGTACGTTAAATCCTGCTGGTCCTGACAGGAAAACGATCCCAAGTAGAACTGTATGCCCTCGATGGTCTTGTAGCGACACACGTATTCCAACTCTCCCTGACTCAGACTACAGTCCAGACTCAGTCGCAAGCCTACAGATTCTCTTTCAGTATAGGAATCCAATTCATGAAGATTGTACTCACCCCCGCGAAAGAGCAGGCCGAATTTCTTTAGACTCGGAATAGCGCCAAACGCAGCAAGATCATTCGGGAGGCGGGACAGATCGAGCGTTTCCACGTGCTGCAAATCGGAAAGACTCTCCAAGCCATCCTTGGACACTCTTAGGGCGACACTTAGCGCTTTAACGTTTGGAAGTTCCTTGAGCGCTTCAACCAAGCCCTTATTGAGGACACTGGTATTCACACTTCGCAGACTGGGCATGTACGGTGCCAGTGTCATCACGTCCCTTGGGTTCGTGATGACACTCCAGCGTAAAGACGCCGCACGTATATAGCTGCGTGACTCGCGAAAGCAGTTTCTTAACATCAGCGTTGTTCGGGTCATATGACGCAAAGGGCGACGGGGCGAGTCCCAGTTCATCCCCCAACGGCATTTCAATAGTTCCCTGCGCTTCACCGATAATTCTGCGGGGGATCCGATCCGTGTAAATGCCTCTCCGCTCTTCTGCCTTCTCGCAGCTAAACTCGACGACCAATCCCAGTGACTGATCGAGAGGAAGATGCAGGGTCTCGGTGTCCTTTTGCGGCGTGAGCGGGACGGGAACAGCCGTGTTAACCTCGGCGTAACTGTGGGCAGCGAGACAAGAAAATGCAATAACTTTTCCCCATGTAAGAATTGCTTGCCGTCGCATGGCCGTTGCCTCCTTGGCCTTTCCTTTCGGTCAGACCCTTCCAAGTGCTCATAGCCTTTTAACAGTGCACTATAATCATACACCTTTCTCTTCATGATGGACCCGAATTTCTGACCTGAACGTCACTCTCGTGGTTTCAGATCTTTCCGGCGATCCCGTTCTTCACAAAGTACCACCGCGCAGAACGGTGCGCTCCATGCCGCTTCGCGGCACTTCACGCACCCTACTTTTTTGTCACCAGGAAGACGGAATGGACCGGCGGAAAGTGGAGCGGCACGATGGTCACGGCGTTGCCGGTATCGGTGGTGTGCGTGTGCGCGCAGGGGCTGATCTCACCGGTATGCGGGTCCCATTGCTCCACGTCGTGTTCGCCGCGCAGATGCACGGCGGTGTCAAGGGGCGTGTCGGAGGAGTTGGCGAGGAAATAGAACTCGCGGCCGTCGATGCTCTTGTGAATGTAGGACAGGTTTCCGCCCTTTACAACCGGGTCCCCTTCAATGGACAGGTCCGGCACGGGCGACAGCGCACTCAACGCGCCGCTGAGCCGCCCCGGAGTGGGCCGCTCTATAAAGCAGGCAACGCCGCCCGCGGCGTTCTGGTGGCGCAGGCTGCGGTCCGGACGTTTCGCGAAATCCTCCGCCATTGCGGAGGCTTCCGGTCCAAATATGTCGGCGACCATCTGCTTTACTTCAGCGTCCTTGCCGAATTCGGCCGACTTGAACGGCAGTTGAGTGGTGGCGATGACCTTGCCGCCCAACTCCCAAAAGCGTTTTATGACCGCGAGGTTGCTTGCATGGATGGTCTTCGCCCCCGGCAGGATGATCACGCGCAACGCCTCGTGGGCGCTGGCATTGTCGAGGCGCAGACAAGGTCCGTCCAAAACGCAGTTCCGGTCCAGCACGTCCGGATGCAGGAAAACGTAGTCGCGGCGCGCGTGCAGGGCGAGGTCCTCGCCGATGTCCATGTAGTCCGCCTCTTCGGGGATGACGCCGCCCTCGTAGGGTTTGAGCGGGCCTTCGAAGTGATAGCCCGCCTGGAGGGCGGCGATGGGATAAAGCACGGCCACCTCGGAGACATGGCGGCCCTGCTGCAGCACGCGCTGCAGGCGCCCGATGTACTTGTTGTATTCGGGCAGCGCCGAGGCGTAGGGCTCGGTGCGGTACGAGAGTTCCGGCTCAAAGGTGATGTGCTTGTCGTCGTACCACACCGCGTGGGGGATCATCGTGTTGATGCCCTTGGCAAAAAGGTCCATGGCTTCGCGGTACAGTGTGGCCACGGGCATGGCCTTGATCGCGCCGTAGGTCTCGCACATGACCCGCGGCTTGTCATAATTGTATGCGGCGGATGTGACCACCTTGTATGCCTTGGAGCCGCGGCCATAGGTAAAGATCTCGTCGATGCCCGGAATGTCCTGGTATTGGAAGCATTTTATGAGGTCGCCGCAGAGGCCCGTGGGGTTGACGACCTCTTCCTGGTCCTGATGCCCCATAAGGTGGATACCGTGCGCCACGCACCAGTCGGTCACGATCTTCGGAAAACCGGCGGCGTACAGTTCGGCGCGGAAACCGAAGAGCGCATTGCGCGCCGCCGCAGTGTCGTCGCCGATGTCGTACCACAGCGCGGGATAATAGCGAACCGGACTCTGCCCGAAGCGCTGCTCGAATTTCGCGTTGAACGCGCCGGTCCAGGCGCGCCCGCCCTGAACCCAGTGCATGGTGGGCTCGTCGTAAAAGGCACTGTCGATGGTGGTGCCGAAATGGCTGGGGAAGCGGTCGTGGTATTTCTGGTAGGTGAGCGCGGCGAACTGTTGCACCGCCTCGGGACTGAGATAGTCAACCAGGTCGCGCGCGCCGTCGGTCACGCAGGAAAACAGCATCACCTTCCACACGCCGGCGGGCGCATCCCAGGACAGCTTGCTGTCGTGCACCCCGCCGCTGATATCCACAATCTCCTTCGTGGCGGTATTCATCGCCGCCGCGCCCATGAACTGGCCTTCCGGCAGGGGCTGCGAGAAGGCGCGCGGACCGGTCACCTCGGTCTCTGCTTTGTCCAGCCGCTTGCTCAACGCTTCCGGATGTTCCGCCTTCAACTGGCCGCCCGCACTGCCGCTGGGAAACCAGTACTCGTCGTACAGGCACATCTTCATGCCCAGCGCCGAGGCCTTGTCCAGTGCGAACTGATAGGCGTCCAGATACTCCTTGCCCATGAAGGCCGGCGCCTTCTCCGAGGGCAGGATGCCGAAACCATAGTAGCCCACCCCCTTGCACCCCTCCATGATGGCGGCGGTCTGTTCGTTGCTCACCGGTGCGTTCCAGAACCACAGCGGGCGCGATTTCCAGCACAGCGGCGGGTCCGCGAAATCGCTTTGCAGGGTGTCCGGGGCAGGCGCCGCAAGAGTGGCAATCATTACAACGAGTGTGGAGAACATTACGGTGGTCCCTTTCATTGGAACGCCTGTTTGAAGCGGTACCGATTTCCTTTAAAGACAGCCGGCATAGGTTACAGCAAGTGTGCGGTGATTGCGAAAGTGACGCTGTCCTATGGACTGCGGTGGCAGAGCGCAGCGGCGACACCGCTTTGGCTGGCCTAACGCGCAGAATCAGCCAAAGCGGCGTCGTTGCCGCCGCACTCCATACCGGAAGCGCCTCTTTCATCGCGACTCGTGGTAATCGCCCCGTTTGCTGCATAATGTTCTGCGTCCAGGGTGCGCATGCGTTTTACGGAAAGGACGTACCGATGAGCAACGAAACAAACGGCATTTCGCGCAGGAATTTTCTAAGCAGACTTGGCGCGGGGGCGGCGGGCGTTGCGCTGGCCTCGTGCGCAACGCGCAGCGAAGCCGCGGCCGAAACCCAACGGCCGCCCAATTTCGTGATCATTTTCATTGACGACATGGGCTACCAGGACCTGGGCTGTTTCGGCGCGCCGCTGATCAAGACGCCCTGTCTGGACAAGATGGCGTCGGAGGGCGCCAAGTTCACCAGTTTCTATGCGCAGACGGTCTGCTCGCCGTCGCGGGCCGCGCTCCTGACAGGATGCTATCCCAACCGCGTCGGATTCCCTCGTGTGCTGTTCCCGCAGGACAAGATCGGCATCAGCGCCGGCGAGGTGCTGCTGCCGCAGGTGCTGAAAACGCGCGGCTATGCCACGGCCTGTATCGGTAAGTGGCATCTGGGCCATTTGCCGCCCTTCCTGCCCACGCGGCACGGCTTCGATTATTACTACGGTCTTCCCTACAGCAACGACATGGAAGTTACGAAACGCGGCGACCCGCCGCTGCCGCTCATGCGCAACGAGGAAATCATCGAACAGCCCGCCAACCAGAACCTGCTGACCCAGCGATACACCCAGGAGGCGAGCAAGTTCATCCGCGAACACAAGGACGGGCCGTTCTTCCTGTACCTGCCGCACAGCATGGTCCATGTGCCGTTGCACGTTTCCGACGCGTTCCGCGGCAAGTCCGCGCAGGGCCTCTACGGCGATGCCGTGCAGGAATTGGATTGGAGTGTGGGCGAGGTGCTCAAGACGATCCGCGAGTGCGGGATAGACAAGGACACGCTGGTGCTGTTCACCTCCGACAACGGCCCGTGGCTGACGCAGCACGAGAACGGCGGCGCGGCCCTGCCGTTCCGCGACGGCAAGGGCACCACCTACGAGGGCGGGTTGCGCGAACCCACCATCCTGCGCTGGCCCGGGCATATCCCCGCCGGAACCACCTGTCCGCAGATGGCCGCCACCATGGACCTGCTGCCCACCTTTGCCGCGCTGGCAGGCGCCCAGAAGCCCACGGACCGCGTCATTGACGGGTACGACATCCGCGAACTGCTGTTGCATCCGGATACGGCGACCTCTCCGCGCAACACGATGTACTACTACCGCAACGAGGAATTGCAGGCCGTGCGGGAGGGCAAATGGAAGCTCCATCTCGCCCTCAAGAACCGGCCCAAGGTGGAACTCTACGATTTGGACGCCGACATTGGCGAATCGAAGAACGTGGCCGCGGAGCATCCGGATATTGTGAAGCGCCTGACCAAACTGGCCGACAAGGTGCGCGCCGACCTGGGCGACTCGAACAAGGGCGTCAAAGGCACGGGCTGCCGTCCCGTGGGGAAGGCCGAATGAAACAAACAAAGCGCAACGTGCTGGCGCAATGGGTACGCGCCTTATCGGGCGTGATGCTCACGCTGCTGGCGGCGGGGTGTTCCACGCAAAGCGGCGCCGAAGCGCAGCAGGACGTCTTGCCGAATCTGCGCGACGTCTATGCGCATGATTTCCGGGTGGGTGTTGCCTTCAGCCACGGCCTCCTCGATTCCGGAGATGCGGCGGCGCTGGCACTGGCCGGAACGCAGTTCAATGCGTTCACCCCGGAAAATGACATGAAGTGGGCCAACATCCATCCGAAGGAGAACGCATACAACTACGGTCCCGCCGACGCATTGATGTTGTTTGCCGAACAGCACCACATGTCCGTCACCGGCCACACACTGGTATGGCATCAGGAGTCGCCCAACTGGATATTTGAGGATGCGCCCGGTGTTCCCGCCTCGCGCGAAACCGTGCTGCTGCGGCTGCGCGAGCATATGCGCACGGTGATGGGCCACTACCGGGGGCGCATCCACGGTTGGGATGTGGTCAACGAGGCGATCAGCACGAAGAAGGATGAGTGGCTGCGCGACTCCCCCTGGCTGAAGGCGCTGGGCGAGGACTACGTCGAACAGGCGTTTCGCCTCGCCCGCGAGGCCGACCCCGGCGCGGAGCTATATTATAATGACTACAATCTGGAGCAGCCGGTGAAGCGGGAGAAGGCCGTGCGCCTGATCAAGCGCCTGCAGGACCGGGGGGTGCATATCGACGGCATTGGCCTGCAGGGCCATTTTACGCTGAAATCGGTGGACACGGCCGAGGTGGCCAAAACTATCGAGACTTTTGCGGCCATGGGGCTGCGCGTAAACATCAGCGAACTGGACATGAGCCTCTACGGCTATGGCGACCGCGATAACCGTTATCCCGACGGCGCGCCGGCAGAACTGTTGGCCGAGCAGGCGGACCAATACGCGGCGCTGTTCCAGGTGTTTCTCACCCACCACGACAAGCTTGACCGGATCACCTTCTGGGGCGTGCATGACGGACTATCATACGCCAACTACATGCCCGTGAAAGACCGTCCCGACTATCCGTTGCTCTTCGACCGGGCCGGAAAGCCCAAGCCGGCGTTCTATGCCGTGGTCAAACGGTAGAAACGACCTTTCTCAGGAGGTCTTTGGCGCGAGACAGGCGAAGGCGTGCTGGAACAGGTCCGTCACGTAGGCTTCCTGGTTCGGGCCGAACCAGTTCATCTCGCCGATCTCGTAGTTCTGGTTGTAGTGCAGGCTCTCGCCGATTTCGCCGTAGTATTTGTCCGGCGAGAGGTACCCCAGGTAGGCACCGGAAAAACTGGTCACCCAGAGGTCGAAGCCCCGTTCTTTTGCCCAAGCCTGCCAGACCAGGCTCGTTTCCCCACTGAAATCATAGGGCATGCCGATGAGGAAAAGGCTGCCGATGCGCGCCGCCTGCAGGCGTCCAATCTTGGGCACGCCCAGCAAATTGAAGACGAAGGGGGAAAGCCGCCAATTCGGCGAGAACAAACGTGCCTGGGCCGGCGGTGGCGCATAGGCGGCATCCAGCGAGACGATGTCCAGCCGGTCCTCGAAGGCCAGTCTTTTCACACTCGCCAGCAGTTTGTCCGCCATGGCCGCGCCCATCGCTTCGACACGGGCCTGCTGGTCGTCCAGAAGCTGCTGCAGCGTCTTCTTGCCCTGCTTGACCATTTCGCTTTCGACATCGTTCTCAAAGACCCGTTCAAGGTTCTTGGTCCATGGCTGGGGCAGTGGCGGGCCGGGCGGGTTGGGGCACATCGAACCCACCGCACCTCCCATGTAGAGCAGGAGCGTGCCGGACTTGGCCTCCACCGCGCGCTGGAATGCGCCCGCATGGTCGCCGTTCAATTCCATGACCTCTTCGCCATAGGCGGTGCCGTGCGCCGAGTAGCGGGCGAGATACAGGCGCTCGCCGCCGTCGACCTTTTCCACGGCGGCGATGTTCAGCGTGCTGTCAGCGGGCGCGCCCTTGCGGGTACGGTTGCGGATGTACTCGGGCACGTCCACGCTGCCATGCGCCAGCCGGGCCGGGGCCATGGTCTTCACCGCCTCCTCGATCGCTTCGGAGAAGCGGTCCGCCAGAAGCTGCACATAGGCCGCGTCATATTCGCCGTAGGACATCTTGGCGGCAAAGCCCGGTGCCAGTCCGCCGGGGCCGCAGTGCGTGTGGCTGCTGGTGTACATGATATTGCGGTTCGTGAGCGAAACGCTCTTGGAGACCCTTGCCTCCACCTTCTCCAGCAGGTTGGGCAGCGTCTGCAGCAGGTCCGACCCGATCAGCACCACCGTGTCGGTGCCGTCGTTCAAAGCGAGAGCCTTCACAAACAGTGGTTCGCGGACACCGGCCGACTTCTTGTCGTTTGCCCTGGAACCGTAGCCGGCCATGGGATAACCGGGCTTGGGTGTGATCTCCCGCACCGCCCAGCCTGCCCGCAGCGGCGCGATGTCGCCCCCCAGCTTTGTCTTGGCCGCCGCCGCGTCGATGGCCGCCAGGGCCTTCTTGTAGTATCCGGTCGTTTTGTAATGGGCATCCTTATATAAGGGCCACGGTCCCACGAGCAGCACAAACAGGCCCGCCGCGGCCATCAGGACCAGCAACGCCAAAACCGTGCGCTTCACGACCTTCATCATGCGTGTTGCCTTTCGATTATGCAGCATCCGTAACAGCATAGCGTCTGCCTCCGCGTATGCACAACCGCCAACCGCTGTGTGTGGTTGCGGCTTTCATGGTACATTGTCGCCGATTGGAGCTGAGCTGTGAACGAAAACGATATCCCAGAATTCACCGACGGCGAGAAGGACCTTCTGCGCGGCCTCGCGCGGCGCGTGGCGGAATTGGCGGCGCGGCCCATTGAGGACCAAAAGCGCCGGGAATGGTACCGGCACAACGCCCTCCAGCCGGGACGCCCGCTGGTGTTCTGCGACCCGGAGAACGGTTGGAACGAGATATTTCCTCCCGAATCACTGCAGTGTACCTCCAAATTGGCCCGGCACTGGGAATTCGAACTGCGCATCAAGGAATTCTACGGCGCGCGCATGCGCGATGACCGGGTGATTGACGACCGCTTCGTGCTGCGGCCCGTGGCACAGGAGACGGGCTGGGGCCTGCAGACGCCCATCATCGGCAAGGGCGAGGGCCGGGCGTTCACCTGGGACCCGCCGCTGAAGGACCTGAATGACCTGTCGGGCTTGCGTGTGCCCGGCGCGACGGTGGACCGGGAAGCGACGGCCCGGGTCAAGACGCTGGCCGAGGAGTTGTTCGACGGGGCGCTGACCGTGGAGGTCAAGGGTGTCTGGTGGTGGTCTCTGGGGATGACCCAGCGGCTGGTCTACCTGCGCGGGTTGGAGCGGATGATGCTCGACATGATGGAGAATCCGGAGGGGTTCCACCGGCTGATGTCCTTCATGCGAGATGCACAGTTGGCCCGTCTTGACCAGTTGGAGGCGGACGGGCTGCTCTGCCTGAACAACGGCAACGACTATGTGGGTTCGGGCGGATTCGGGTTCACCGATGAACTGCCCGCGGCCGCCCATGATGGGCGGGTACGCACGGCGGACATGTGGGGTTTCTGCGAGAGCCAGGAAACGCTGGGCGTTTCCCCGGCGATGTTTGAGGAGTTCGTGTTCCAGTACCAGTTGCCCATTCTGGCGCGATTCGGGCTCAACTGCTACGGCTGCTGCGAACCGCTGGACGACCGCTGGGAGGTGGTGAAGAAGATTCCCCGCCTGCGGCGGGTATCCGTGTCGGCCTGGGCCGAGCCGGAGCGGATGGCCGGGTACTTGGGGAGGCGGTTCATTTTCTCGGCCAAGCCCAACCCGGCGCACCTGGCCCCGTCGGTATTCGATGAGACGCCCGTCCGCCGTGACCTGCGCAGGATTGTCGAGGCGGCGCGGGGCTGTCCGCTCGAACTCATCATGAAGGACAACCACACCGTCGCCAAAGACCCGGAGCGCGTGTGCCGGTGGGTGGAAATTGCCCGCGAGGAAATCGACCGGGCGGCGGGCTGAGTGTTGGTCCGGGCTAGTGCAGCGTGGGACCGAAACCTTCGAAGGTGTTGTACATCGCGTTCTGGGCTTCCACGTTGCGCATGGTCCCGAACACCGAAGACAGCAGGTAGTCAAGCGCGTCCATGTCGACCTCGCCGTCGTACTGGAGCAGCCGCTCGATGATCATCTCCCGCTCCATTGGGTCGAGCAGGTCGTGCAGTTCCAGCCGTGTCAGGGCGCTGCGCGCCTCCGGCGACAGCCGGGCGTGCTCGTACAGCGCGAACTGGCGCAGTCCGCGCGGCCGCGAATCCTCGACCGGGGCGCTCATGGCAAAACGCGGCGCGACCAGTTTCATGGCCGCGTCGATGTCACGCTTGTTGTATCCCTGGGTGGCCAGCCACGAGCGCATGTTGCCCTCGGTGCACAGGACGTCCGGGGTTTCCTCTATTTGACGGAGGATGGCGTTTACCGCCTTTACTACCGACTGCTTCATTCAGGTCTCCGCGGAAACGAAAATACCCGTTTCCATGCGTATTGTAGGCAGGGTGCTTGGAGCGTGTCAAACCGCTCCGTAAAGAGTACTGCATTCCGGCGTATGTGTTACTTGGGCCGTCCCCGGCCGCGACGCCCTGGTCGCGGCCGGGAAACCAACGGGGAATACGACTTCTTGGGGTTAGTGCTTGCCGGATTTTTGCCGGGCCGGGGGGTCCGCGCCCAGGCGGTAGACCTTGACTGGAAGCAGTCCTTTGGTGGCGTGCAGTTGGCGAATGGCGGCTCGGGAAAGGTCAATAACCCGGCCTGCCACGAAGGGCCCCCGGTCGTTCAGTCGGCAAACCACCGACCGGCCGTTTTCGGCCACAACCAGG
>CAIJOU010000026.1 GCA_903822375.1 Candidatus Hydrogenedentota bacterium | reverse complement strand
GTAAGAGTTCTCTCATGCCGCGCCCTCCAGTTCGCCGGCAGCATCGGGACGGGGCACGGTGTTTTCCACGAAGCGTTCGGCTTCGGCGAGACGTTGTTCCATCTCAACCATGGAGGGCTCATGCCGCGCAAACTTGACGCGATCGGAGTGGCGCAGGAAGAGCGCCATAAAGTCCTGCTGTTCCGCGGTCAGAAGGCCGCTTTGTGCGGCGGCGTCAAGGAACTCGGGCGTGGTCTGTTCGGGCGCGCGCAGGCCGAAGCGGTCTTCCAGATAGTAGCGCAAGATGGCCGACAGGTCGACGTAATACCGTTCGGTTTGACCCTGTATGGGCAGATTGCGGAGGCGCAGTTCGTGCAGCCGGGCCAGCGCCACTTCCCATGCCGGTTTTGGCGGGACGGCTGGAAGCGGCTTTTTGCGCCAGAACCGTTTCAGCAGGAGGCCGGCAACTGCCAGTATTGCCAGAAGAGCCGCGACCCACCACAAGCCGTGGGACTTGTGCACGTCCAGGGCTGAAAGGGGGGCGCTTTCCTGGAACGCTGCGGCTGCGGTCTTTTCTTCGGCCGTTAAATCCCGTGCTTGGAGCACAAAGGGTGGCAGAGAAAAGGAACCGGTTTCTGTGCCCACACTGACGGAGACGTCAACATCCGGGAGCCGGTAGGACCCGGGTTTCACGGCGTCAACGTGGTAAGCGCGCTCGGCACGAAGCCTTTCGTTAGGCTGCTCGGTCATCAGCGGCGGGTCGGCGGCAATCTCAACACCTTCCAGTTTTCCTGAAAGGTCGGGCCATTGCACTGACGCGCCTTTGGGGCCGTCCACACGCAAGACCAGTGTGGCGGACCGGTGATAGGGGAGAAAGGGGGAATTCAGTTCACCGGTGACGGTTGCCTGAACAGCCGCAAAGGCAGCGGGGGACAGGGCGCCAAGGAAAATCAGCGCCGCTGTCAGGGCAAAACGCCCGCTCTGTCTTTGCATTAACACGTTCATCGCAGCCTCTTCTCGCGCATGCGGAAGAACCGATGGATTTCATTTACATAAGGCTGGTCGGTGCGGACGTACATGGCGTCCACCCGCGTCTTGCGGAAGCGTTCGTCCCGGGCCTGCGCACGGGTTGCCGCCAACTCCGCATAGGCCTGCCGCACCTTTCCGTCGCTCGTGTTGACGAGCACTTCGCGGCCCGTTTCCGCATCCCGCAACGACGCCAGCCCCACGTTGGGCAACTCTTCCTCGCGGGGATCGGTTACGGCCACGGCAATAATGTCGTGCCGTTTGTTGGCCAGACGCAGCGCCGTTTCGTAATTGTCCGCCATGAAGTCGGACACCAGGAAAACGACGGCCCTGCGCCGCGTGACATTATTCAAATAATGCAGGGCTGCGGGAATGTCGGTGCCACGGCCCTGTGGTTCGTGGCACAGCACCTCCCGTATGACGCGGAGCACATGTTTGCGGCCCTTTTGCGGGGGAACCATGAGTTCCACTTTGTCTGTGAAAATCATCAGCCCCACCTTGTCATTGTTCATAATCGCCGAGAAAGCCAGCACGGCGCACAACTCGGCGGCAAGCTCGTTCTTGAACCGTGAAACGCTGCCAAAACGTCCCGAGCCGCTCATGTCGACCATGAGCATCACCGTAAGTTCGCGTTCCTCGGCCATGATCTTGACGTGCGGGTCGCCCGTCCGGGCCGTGACGTTCCAGTCTATGGTGCGCACGTCGTCGCCGGGCACGTAGGCGCGCACCTCCTTGAATTCCATGCCCTGGCCCTTGAACACACTCTCATACTGGCCGGCGAGAAACTCGTTGACCATGCGGCTCGTCCGGATTTGTATCCGGCGAATCTGTCGCATGACTTCCAGCGGGATCATGGGTGTGGTCTCCGATACTGCATCATCCGTTCACAATCAGGGAACTGGCACAGTTTCAAGTATGCGGCGGATAAGGTCCTCGCTTGTGATATTCTCCGCTTCCGCCTCGTAAGTGGGTTTCACACGGTGGCGAAGCACGTCAATGGCGACCTGTTTCACATCATTGGGAAACACGTTGCCCTCTCCCTGGAGGAAAGCCAGCGCGCGGGCGGCCTGCTGCAGGTAGATGGTGGCACGGGGGGAGGCGCCGTACTCAATGAGGTGCTTCATCTGGAGTCCGAACACTTCCGGTTCGCGGGTGGCATAAACGAGGTCCACGATATAGTTTTTGGCCTTGTCGTCCACGTAGATTTGGTTGACAATCTCCCGTGCCTCAAGGATTTGTTTCCGGCTGATGACGGTGCTCACTTTGGCCGGGTGAAGCATGTCCACACGGTCCATAATCTCCCGTTCCTCCGCGCGCGTGGGATAGCCAATCCTCAGTTTGAGCATGAAACGGTCCATCTGCGCTTCCGGCAGGGGATAGGTGCCCTCCTGCTCAATGGGATTCTGCGTGGCAAGCACCATGAAGGGTTCTTCCAGCGGGAAGGTCTCATCGCCGATGGTGACCTGACGTTCCTGCATCGCCTCAAGAAGCGCGCTCTGCACCTTGGCCGGAGCGCGATTGATCTCATCAGCGAGAATAATATTAGCGAAAATAGGACCTTTCTTAGTGGTGAACGTACCCTCTTTCGGATTATACACAAGCGTGCCCAAAAGATCAGCCGGCAATAGATCGGGCGTAAACTGGATACGTTGAAACTTCGTATTGATCGCCTGCGAAAGGGTCTTGATCGATAAAGTCTTTGCCAAGCCCGGCACACC
>CAIJOU010000025.1 GCA_903822375.1 Candidatus Hydrogenedentota bacterium | reverse complement strand
GCCCCGTGAATTCGTGCTCCGCATGAGAACAATTGGCAACGCGCTCTGGGTCATGACCAAGACCGGACTGCACCGCTTTTCGGAGGGGAAATGGACGCCGGTGGCCGAAGGGCAGTTCGCGGATGTGTGCAGCTTTGGCGATGATGTGATTGCCGCCGGGGACAACCGCCTCTACCGTTGCCTCGACGGCAGGCTGGAACCCTGGTCCGCGGAGGATCCATCGGTAGGCCCCATCCACACCCTTGCCTGCCATGCGGACACGGTCTATTGCATGGGTTTTGACCGCGTGTTTCTCTTTGACGGCCTGCGCTTCGTGTCGCAGCGGCAGGAAATAACCGAATTCGGTTCGCTTCCCTCGAAAGACCTGCGGGATATGATTTCTCTGGGCGACCGGCTGATGGTGGGCACACACATCGGGCTGGCGGTCATCCGCGGCACCGCAGCCACCTCGGTGCTCCCCTTTGACGGGCTTCCCTACAATGAGGTCACCTGTCTTGCAAAGGGCTTCGACCGCGACTTCTGGGCCGGCACGACCAAGGGGGCCATTCGTTGTCTCAACGGTGAATTCCAGTACTTCACCGCGCCCCGCTGGCTGCCCAATGAGCACGTCAATGCGCTGGCCTGTGCGAACCGCACGGTCTATCTTGCGACGGACAAGGGCGTAGGCATCATTGAATATGAGTCCTACACCCTGCTCAAGAAAGCGGACTACTGCGAGCGTCACCTGGAGGAATGGGGCCAGAAGCGCATGGCTTTCGTTCACATTCTCAAGACGGACCCCAAAACGCAGTCATGGACACGGCAGGTGAGCGACAATGATGTGGGCTGGAGCACGCACTACTGGGCGGCCCAGGCGTTCAAGTACGCCGTCACCGGCGACCCAAAGGCGCGGCAGAATGCCGTTGACGGGTTCAACGCGATGAAGTGGTCCGAGGAAATCACGGGGATTCCCGGATTTCCGGCCCGGTCCATCTGGGCGGTCGGCGAGACCGGCGAGAAAGTGCAGACCGGTTCGGGCGGATTGCCGGCCGAATGGAACCCCACGCCCGACGGCCGCTGGGAGTGGAAGGGCGACACCTCAAGCGACGAAATAGACGCACAGTTCTGCTACGCGTGGATATTCTATTCCCTCGTTGCGGACAAGAAGGCCAAAGAGCAGGTTGCCGAACATGTGTCCCGCATCATGGACCACATCATCGATCACGGCTGGACCCTGTGCGATGTGGACGGCAAACCCACGACCTGGGGCCGGTGGGACCCGGAGTACTTCGCCGGAAAGGGAAACTCTTCCAAAGGGCTGAACGGCATGGAAATCCTTAACTTCCTGCGGGTCACCCATGCCATCACCGGCAACCAGAAGTACCTTGACGCCTACAACACACTGCTTGGGGAAGGGTACGCGGACCAGATCATTGTCCAGAAGAAGGTCCTGCCGCCGCACGTTTTCCACTCCGACGATCGGCTCGCCTTCTACTGTTACTACACCCTCCTTCCACTGGAACAGGACCGTTACTGGCGCGGCGTCTACCGGCGCAGTCTGGAGCGCAGCTGGGAAATTGAGCGCATCGAGCAGGTGCCCTGGTTCAATTTCATCTACGGCGCGCTGACCGGCAACGACTGCGAGACTGCACCGGCCGCCGAACACCTGCGCGGATGGCCGCTCGACCTCAGAATCTACCCCTATGACCAAACCCACCGGCTTGACATTCAGCCGCCCAAGGGCTACCTGCCCTATGCGCAGGTGGAGCGGGCGCTGTCCCCCCGCGAGACCAACCCGCGCCGCTGGACTGAGAACCAGGGCGCGCTCCAGGGCAAAAGAAGCGGCATCGTTGCCGATCCGTCGGGATGGCTGGACGCCTACTGGATGGGCCGCTACTACGGAATGATCCTCGCGCCGGAGACCGCGGACCCGGCGCTCACCTCCGTGCCACGGCGCGGCCTGCAACTCGGCGCAGCGCCCTACGACGGCCCGCCCACGCCGAATGTGCTGAAATAAAGACCGAACTCCGTGCACTTTTTGAGTGCGTGCGGCCATGCCGCCGCTTTTCTTCGCCGGGGCCGCGCCCCGGCGGTCCCGCGCGGAAGCATGGCTTCCCGCACGGAAAGCGGTGGCATGGCTACCGCACTCAAGAATGAAACGCCCCATCTATCGTTTCAGCACATCACTCGCCGAGCGGCACGCCGTTCTTGTCGCAGAAGTTCACCAAGACCTGCTCTTCTATCTTCTTCATCAAGTCGGTGTTCTTGACGGTGTCCCTTACAAGCTTGATGTCTGGTTTGAGTGCACCAAGTTGCTTGCTAAGGTTGAGGTGCCCCCGAATGCCTCTCATTCCGCTGTCAACAAACTCTTGAAGACTCTTCTCTAGTGCGTACTGCTCCTCTCGCCGCTTGTTCTCGGCT
>CAIJOU010000024.1 GCA_903822375.1 Candidatus Hydrogenedentota bacterium | reverse complement strand
CTTTGGGGCGGAAGACCTGGAGCACTGGCCGACCCAGGACGATCCTTCGGAGAAGGAGTGGCAGTGTGTGCCTTCGCGCGTCCGCAAGGGCGAAGAGGGCACGTTGCTGGTGGGACATTTCGAGGATATCCGCCGGATTGACAATCTGGACCGCGGCAAGCCGGGGTTCTGGGCTGCCATAACGTCGCGCGGAACCGCGGAAGCACGCTTTCCGGTCGACACGGCGCATCTGCCGATGCTGGAGATCGAATACCGGTGCAACACATCGCGGGCATGTCCGGCGGTGGTGTGCCATTATCCCGGCGGCGAAATCGTGCAATGGCTCGAAACGTCCAAAGAATGGGTTACGGCGGCGTTCTGCGTGTCCTACTTTGATTTCCCGGCCAGCATTGACTGGGTGTCGCTGCGCCTGTATTCGAGCTGGCGCAACACGGAGTCGGTGGAGTTCAAAACACTTCGGTTTCGCCCGATGAGCGATGAGGAGCGGGCCGCCTGCGACGGGGGTGCCGTTTTGGGCGGCGCAGGGCCGGAGGGAGCCGGTCCGGATTCAATCAAGGATTTCTTCCCGTTTGGCGTGTTCATGAACGCCGAGTCCGCGCAGCGGCTGGCGGACCTGATGGACATATCCTTCTACGATTACTGGCGGCTTGCCTTCGAGGACATCGCGCGGCATCATCAGAACTGCGTGGCGCTTCAGGGCGCGGAGCGCATGGAGCCGCAGATGAACCGGGAACTGCTGGCGCTGGCGCGGACCTTTGACATACGGATCATTCCGTTTTTCGAGTGGCCCGCGACGGCGGATCGCGCTGAATGGGAAGCGCGCGTGGCCAAGCATATCCAGCCGCTGGCCGATGCGCCCGCCATTGCCGCCTGGGGTCTTGGGGGCGACATGGTCGGGGAGAACGCCGACAGTGTGCTGGCCGCCTCTGCCGCCATTCATGCGGTCGATCCGGACCGTCCCCTGACGGCGGCGATGAGGCATCCAGGAAGTCTGGCGCTCTACCGGAACGTTTTGGACGTTTCCTGGTTTGACTATTTCAAGTCGTTCAACCCGTGGCAGATTGGGGAGGTCGTGCACACCCATCGCGGGCTGGCGATTGACAAGCCGTTGTGGGTGACCGCTCCCGCATTTGTGTCAGCGAGCGACGCGCCGGAATGGAACACCTGCCCCCAAATGCGGATGATGCTCAATCAGGCGCTGGCCAACGGCGCCCACGGCTGGTTCACCCATGCCTACCACAACGACCCCATCTGGGTGGGCGGGCATTGTGAGCGGTCGCTTACCGGTCCCTTCCTGACTTTCAGCGACTTGTGGGCCGAACTGGGAAACCGGGTGGAACGGCTTTCCGTGATTGCCCCGTTGTTCCTGAACGCCCGGCCCATTTCGGAGCCGCCTTTCCCCGTGGAACTGACCTGGAAGGGGCATCCGCAGTCTCACCTGCCCAAGGACGTGCCTTTTGTGAACGCATTCTGGCTTCAGGGCGGGGATTTCTATCTGTGCCACATCGTGTGCAACGACGCGGACCAGGCGGTCTCGGTGAATCTCGAATTCCCGGAGGAACTTCCGGACGGGACGGCGGCGTACGACATTACCGCTTTTGTCCGCACCCGCGCCTGGGTGCCCATGGACCGTAAACGCCATCTTGAAATGTTTCCCGGCCAGGGACAGGTGTTGTTCGTGGCGGCTCCTGAAGTCTGCCGCCAGTGGCGCGACGTGATTGCGCACCGCATTCTCGAGGCGGACCGGCGCCAAGTCATGGTGGACCTGGATTTCGCACAGAAGTATTCCCTGGACATTGCCGACACAGAGCGCACGATTATGAAGGCGGGCGGGGGCGAGCCGCTGGATGACCTGATGCGGGTGCATGCCGCACGTGACCACCT